>JANLQZ010000770.1:0-2218 GCA_031368125.1 Betaproteobacteria bacterium | reverse complement strand
TACATGGTGGATACGTTCGACCTGCGGGTAACGCGTTAGCGCGACCTGGTCGAAACCCATCGCGCCCATGGCATCGAACGCCGGGCGCAGTGAAGCCAGCCCCTCCATGGTGGTGTGCGGCTTGATGAACTCGTCGAAGTCGAGGATGGTCTGGTCCAGGAAGTCCTTCACCGGCACCACCGAGCCGGCGAAAAAGCCGCCCTCGCGTGCCTTGGCGGCGCGGCGCTGGCTCTCCATCGCAAACGCGTCCACATCCTCGCGCCGGAAACCTTCGATGGTGGCGATCAGGTCGGCGCCGATGCCTTGTGGCACGAAGGCCGTCGCGCTGTTGGTCTCGGGATCACGCGACCAGGCGCCACCGTCGGAGCCGATCGGCACCCGGCTCATGCTCTCGACTCCGCCGGCCACCACCAGGTCTTCCCAACCCGAACGCACCTTCTGGGCCGCCATGTTGACCGCCTCCAGGCCGGACGCGCAAAAGCGATTGAGCTGCACGCCCGAGCAGCGAAAGTCCCAGCCGGCCTTGAGGGCCGCCACCTTGGCGATGACCGAACCCTGCTCCCCGATCGGTGACACCACGCCCATCACGACGTCGTCGACCTGGCCGGTGTCGAAGTCGTTGCGGCGCTGCAATTCGGTCAGCACCCCGGCCAGCAACGTGACCGGCTTGACCTCGTACAGGCTGCCGTCCTTCTTGCCCTTGCCGCGCGGCGTGCGGATGGCATCGAACACAAATGCTTCTGTCATGCGGGTTGCTCCTGGTAGGTGGGATGAGGGCGCATACGGTGCGGACTGGCAGGCGCTGCAGGTGCCCCTCGGGGGGTGGAAAGCAGTATATTCATTCGACCTGCGGATCGCCATGCGTACTGTCGCCTAAGTGCGGCGGCACCTGCGGCCCCCCATTGCCAGGAAAAGACACATGAGCACATCCCCGATGCTTGAAGGAAAAGTGGTCGTCGTCACCGGCGCCGGTGGTGGCATCGGCCGCGACATCGCACTGGCCATGGCCGCCGCAGGTGCGCGCCTGGTGGTCAACGACATCGGTGCCTCGGTCGTCGGCGACGGCGGCGACAGTGGCCCGGCGCACCAGGTCGTGGCCGAGATCCGCGCCGCCGGCGGCGCGGCGGTGGCCAGCACCGACAGCGTGGCCGAGGCGGCCAGTGGCCAGCACATCGTGGCCGCGGCGCTCGACCGGTCGGCCGACGTGTTCAGCTGGAACCCGGTGTAGCGCGGCGCTGGTCGCTGAGGCAGCCATGTCCCTCGTCTACGAACTCTATTACTGGCCCGGCATCCAGGGGCGGGGTGAATTCGTGCGTCTGGCGCTGGAGGCCGCCGGCGCCCCATATCGGGATGTGGCGCGCGGCAGCGCGAGTGCAGGGCAGGGCGTGCCGGCCTTGCTGCGTACGCTCGACGATGCCAGCATCGACCACCCGCCGTTTGCGCCGCCGATTCTCAGACACGGCAAGCTGGTGGTGGCGCAGACCGCAGCGATCCTGTTGTACCTCGGGCCACGCCTGGACCTGGTCGCAAAAAGTGAGGCGGGCCGGCTCTGGACGCACCAGATCCAGCTCACCGTAGCCGACGCCGTGGCCGAGGTGCACGACTCCCACCACCCGATTTCGGGTGCGCTGTATTACGAAGACCAGAAGCCGGAAGCCAGAAAGCGCGCGCAGGCCTTTCGCGACCAGAGGTTGCCCAAGTACTTGGGGTGGTTCGAGGCCATATTGGCGCGTCATCCGGGCAATACCGATGCGGCAAAGCTGCACCTGGTGGGCCGGCGTTTGAGTTACGCGGACCTGTCGTTGTTCCAGCTGGTCGACGGCCTGTTGTACGCGTTTCCGATTGCAACGCGGCGCGTGCTGGGCAAGCTGCCGCTGGTTGTGCGGCTGCATCGCGAGGTGGCGCAACACCGGCGTGTTGCCACGTACCTGCAGAGCGAACGGCGCATCGCGTTCAACCAGGACGGCATCTTCAGGTACTACCCTGAACTCGATGCCTAGGCGCAATACTGTTCGCTTTACCCATGTCATTGCGGCACCGGATCGGGTCCGGTGTTTCAGCACCCGCAATCCATGGGTGCCGGATCATGTCCGGCATGAGTGCGCCCGTAAAGGCGCTACGTTTGCACAGTGAAAGTCTGTGTCGGGGTAAGCCAAGGCCCTGTAGCTGAAAGTAACTGCGTCGCCGCGAGGCGGGGTGGAGAGCAACTGGAGGCGAA
>JANLQZ010000754.1:0-1594 GCA_031368125.1 Betaproteobacteria bacterium | reverse complement strand
CGGCGAGTTTACGTTATTTATAATTATTGATTAAGAATCTTGGTTGCAACTTACAATCCGCATCCAGACTCGGCCCTGTCCGGCCCTGTCCCATCGAGCCGTGTCATTGCGGCCTTGACCCGCAATCCATGCATGCTCCGCGAATGGACAGCGGGGCAATGGCCTTGGATTCCGCACCACAAACCGAACAGCCCTGCCCCTCGAAACGCAATTATGTCCGCCGTATCCCTAGCCCCACACGCCCTCTACGAAGAAGTGGCCGAGTCGCTGCGCCAGCGCATTTTCAGCCGCGAACTGGCGCCGGGCAGCTGGATCGACGAACTCAAGATCGCGCAGGCGTATGGCATCAGCCGCACGCCGCTGCGCGAAGCACTCAAGGTGCTGGCAGCCGAGGGCCTGGTGACGATGAAGGTGCGCCGGGGCGCCTACGTGACCGAGGTATCCGAGCAGGACCTGGCCGAGGTCTACCACTTGCTGGGGCTGCTGGAGTCGGACGCGGCGGGTACGGTGGCTGCGCAGGCCAGCGCGACGCAACGCGAGGAACTCGATCGGTTGCACCAGCAACTGGAGGCCGCCGCCGTCCCCGGCCCGGAGAACGGCGAGCGCTTCTTCCAGATCAACGAGCAGTTCCACATGCGGCTGCTCGACATCGCCAACAACCGCTGGAGCAAGCAGATGGTGGCCGACCTGCGCAAGGTGATGAAGCTCAACCGCCACAATTCGCTGCTCAAGTCCGGACGCATCGAGGAGTCGCTTCGCGAGCACCGCGCCATCATGGCGGCGATTGAAGCGCGCGACAGGCCCACGGCCGTGTCGCGCATGCAGGAGCACTTCAGGAACGGTCTGGAAGCCGCGGCCTGATCGGGGCCACCACCGGCGCCACCGCCGGCCCGGCTACCAGGAACACGCCCGGCAGGATCAGCGCGGCGCCGAAGAGGTGGTGCCAGCCGGGCGCCTCGCCCAGCACCATCCAGGCCGCCAGACCGCCATACAGCGGGCTCAGGTACAAGGCCACCGCGACACGGCTGGCGCCCAGAATCCTTTGCGCCCAGCCGTAGATCCAGTACGCGCCCAGGCCCGGCACCGCGGCCGCCACCAGCACCAGCCACAACGCCTCCAGGGTCCACTGTGTGAGGCCCGGCTGCGTCGTCTCCCACACGGCGAACGGCAACAGCAGCGCCACACCACCGACGCAGATCGCCGCCAGCCGCGCCGTGGCGCCGAGGCCGCTGGGCCAGAGCTTCTGCAACAAGGCGTAGGCCGCCCAGGCAACCGTGGCCGCGACCATCCACAAGTCGCCCTGCACGAACCGCACATCGGCCAGCGCGTTCCATTGCCCCTTGACGACCACGTGCACGACCCCGGCCAGGGCCAGCGCCACCCCCACTGCCTGGCGCACGCCGAACCGCTCACCGAGCCACCACGCCGCTCCCAGGCCGATCAGCACCGGGGCGGCCGCATAGATCAGCGCGATGTTCATGGCCCCGGTCGAACGCGCAGCCTGGTAGACCCAGGCGCCGCATACCAGCATGCCCAGCGCGCCGAGCACCAGGTATTGCCACCATACCTGCGCCACGGCGCGGCGCTCGCGCCA
>JANLQZ010000725.1:0-2498 GCA_031368125.1 Betaproteobacteria bacterium | reverse complement strand
TTCCTCGAGCTGGTTCAAGGGTTTGATGGCGTACGCCAGACCGAGCCACACCAGCAATACCGCAAGCGGCAGGATCACGTACTGCTGCAGCATCACGCCCTTGACGATCTCGGTCGCCAGCACCGCGCGCTTGTCCATGGTCTCGGCCACCTGGACCAGCGCCGGTTTGGCGCCCGGCAGATCCAGCTTGACCCAGGTGTAGGCGATCTTGATGGCGCTGCCGCGGTACTCGGCCTCGCGCATGCGCACTTCACCAAAAAATGGCGCCTCTTCGTCCTCGGGCAGCGGCAGGTCGCGCTCGCCGCTGAGGTACTCGCCGCGCGCGCCAAGCACCAGGTAATAGACCGTGTCCGATTCGTCGGCGCGCAGCAACTGGCGCGCCGGCAGGGGCAGGTTGAACTGCACCTGGCGGTTTTTGACGACCACCAGGTGTGCCAGTTCACCGACGTTGTATTCCAGCGCCCGGTCGAACGGCTTGCCCGCCACGCCCTGGGCCACCAGCCAGGTCATCACCAGGCTGATCGGCCACAACAACAGCAACGGTGTGAGCATCCAGTCCAGGATCTCGCTGAACAGCGAGCGCTGCTCGCGCTGGAGCGGCTTCATCAGGTGTTCGGGGCGCGGTGCCGGCGCGCGGCGGCGTCAGCCAGGGATTTTTTCAAGGCAGTAACCCAGGCCGCGTACGGTGGCGATGCGGATCGGCCCTTTTTCTATCTTCTTGCGCAGGCGGTGGATGTAGACCTCGATCGCGTTGTTGCTGACCTCCTCACCCCACTCGCACAGCCGCTCCACCAACTGGTCCTTGCTCACCATGCGCCCGGCGCGCTGCAGCAACACCTCCAGCAAACCCAGTTCGCGCGCTGACAGGTCGATCATCTTGCCGTCGATCGTCGCGACCCGGCCGGCCTGGTCGTACACCAGCGGCCCGTGCCTGATGCTGTCGCTGGCGCTGCCCATGCGTCGGCGCACCAGGGCGCGTACGCGTGCTTCGAGCTCCTGCAAACTGAATGGCTTGGCCATGTAATCGTCGGCACCGTAATCGAGCCCCTTGACGCGCTCGTCAACGCTGTCCGCGGCAGTCAGGATCAGCACCGGAAGCGCGGAACCGCGCGCACGCAACCTGCGCAGGACTTCCAGGCCATGCATCTTGGGCAGGCCCAGGTCCAGGATCAGCAGGTCGAATTCCTTGTTGGTCATCAACGCTGCGTCGGCCTCGCTCCCGCTTGCGACATGGTCCACCGCCGCTCCGGTGCCGCGCAGCGCGCGCAGCAGGCCGTCGGCCAATACCCGGTCATCTTCGGCGATCAGAATACGCATGGGTGTCTCCTGTTGGCGGGGCTGTTTCTGCGCGGCCGGCGTGTGTCGCCTGCCGATTCTAGACTTTGGTCCCGGCCGCAGCAGCTCGCGGCTCAGGCGACGTAGGCCTCCAGGCCCAGGTGGACGACCGTGGCCACATCGGCACCGACGGCCAGCGCAAACTCGCCTCGCGCCTGCTGCACCGCCAGCTGATAGGCATTGAGCCACTGGAGGCCGGCTGTGGTGAACACGACCCGGATCGAACGCGCGTCGCGCGGGTCCGCCAGCCGGCCGACCAGATCCCAGGCGACACACTGGTCGACCAGCTTGCCCATCGCCTGCTTGGTGATACCCGCACGTGCCGCGAGTTCGGTCAGGCTGCATCCGGCGCGCGGCAGGTGACGCGTGATATGCACGTGGGACGCGGTCAAATTTCCCCGGGCTGCCAGGTTGGCCAGCGCCAGCCCCAGATCGTCGTCCTGCGCCATCGCGCTCAACACCCGCGTGTCGAATCGACTTGATGCCATTGTCAGCAATCGGCCCAGATGTGTGTCACGCCACTGGTCTTGGCTGGTGGGTTCGGGCATGGCGTTTATGGTAAACCAAATTGACTAAAAATCCTGTTTACTTGTTTATACAAACGCGCTTAAACTACTGTTCAAGCATCCAGCCTGTTGTTAATGACAGACAGTATGCCGGGATAAGCAATTGATTTTTAAGGAGATTTTCATGGACACCGCAGTCAGAGCCGTTACCGCAGCCAGCAGCGAAAAAGCCAAGGCATTACAAGTTGCATTGGCCCAAATTGAGAAACAGTTTGGCAAAGGCACCATCATGCGTCTGGGCGAGGGTGAGGTGATCGAAGACATCCAGGTGGTGTCCACCGGGTCGCTCGGACTCGATATTGCACTGGGTGTCGGTGGATTGCCGCGTGGCCGCGTGATCGAGATTTACGGTCCGGAGTCCTCTGGCAAGACAACCTTGACATTGCAGGCGATCGCCGAGATGCAGAAGACCGGCGGCCAGTGCGCGTTTGTGGACGCCGAGCACGCGCTGGACATCCAGTACGCCCAGAAGCTGGGGGTGAACCTGCAGGACTTGCTGATCAGCCAGCCCGACACGGGCGAGCAGGCGCTGGAGATCGTGGACTCGCTGGTGCGCTCCGGAGCGGTCGACCTGATCGTCATCGACTCGGTCGCGGC
>JANLQZ010000722.1:0-3831 GCA_031368125.1 Betaproteobacteria bacterium | reverse complement strand
GCCGCCGCCGCAGCAGAAAGTGGCGTCGTGGATGGTCTGCGGCGCCATGTCGTGGAAGCGGTTGGCCACCGCCTTGATGATTTCGCGCGGTATCACGAACTGCCCGCCGGGCATCTTGCCCATGCGCGAGGCGCGCGCGACGTTGCAAGAGTCGTGGAAGGTGATGATGCGGTCGTCGTTGGCGTCCCGGTCGAACTGCAGCGCCCCCTGCTGGATCAGGTCGTAGGTGAACTCGCAGATATGCTGTGGCACCGGGTAACGCGAATCGAGCCAGTCGAAGGGACCGATCAGCGTGTTCCAGAAGCTGTAAGCCACACGCCAGGCGTGGCCGCATTCACCCACTACGATGCGCCGGCAGCCCAGTTCCTGGGCCGCTTCGCGCACCCGCAGCGAGATGTTGCGCATCTGCTCGTAGCTGCCGATGAACATGCCGAAATTGCCGGCCTCCGACGCGTGCGTGCTGAGCGTCCAGCTGATGCCCGCGGCATGGAACACCTTCGCATAACCGATCAGGCTCTCCACATGCGGCTCGGAGAAGAAGTCAGCCGAGGGTGTGATCAACAACACTTCGGCGCCCTTGACGTTGAGCGGGAAACGGACGTCCAGCCCGGTCTCTTCCTTCGTGTCTTCTTCCAGTCCGTCCAGTGTGTCCTGCAGCGCCGGGCCCGGAATGCCCAGGTTGTTGCCGATCCGGTGCACCTTGCCGATGATCTCGTTGGAGTACTTCTGGCCCATGCCGACCGTGTCCATGATCTCCTTGGCCGCCATCGTGATCTCGGCCGTGTCGATGCCGTAGGGGCAGAAGACCGAGCAGCGGCGGCACTGCGAGCATTGGTTGAAATAGGTGTACCAGTCGTCGAGCACGTCGCGCGTCAGGTCCTGCGCACCCACCAGCTTGGGGAAAAACCTGCCCGCGAAGGTGAAATGGCGCCGGTAGACCTTGCGCATAAGGTCCTGGCGCGCCACCGGCATGTTCTTGGGGTCGCCGGTGCCGAGGAAGTAGTGGCATTTGTCGGAGCAGGCGCCGCAGTGCACGCAGGCGTCCATATAGACCTTGAGCGAGCGGTACTTGCCCAGCAGTTCGCCCATCTTGCCGATCGCCTTGTCGTGCCAGTCTTCCACCAGCTCGCCCGGAAAACCGATCGCCTTCTGTACCGGCGCGCCGGCGACGAAGGGCTTGAGGTGCGAGGTGGCGCCCACCTGCACCAGCGGAATCACCGGGTACTCCTTGAGTCGGGGCGTCTCGAATGCTGCGGTGGCCATGGCTCAGCCGCGTTTTTCGAGTGAAGCCGCCCAGGCGGCGATGTGCCGCTGTTCGCGTGCGTTGTCGTTCTGGTTGCGCGTCGGGCTGAAGAACAGGCCCGGCGCATGCAGCAACTTGCTGATCGGGAAGACCACCAGCAGCAGCGCCACCAACGCAAGGTGCAGCAGCAGCACCGGGTCGGACGGCAGCGGCTGCCAGTCGAACGACATCAGGCCGAGCATGAACATCTTGACCGCCACGATGTCGGTACGCGCAACAAAACGCATGCCCAGGCCGCTCAGTCCGATGGCCAGCAGCAGCGCCAGCATCAGGTGGTCGGACGGGGTGGAGATGTAACGTACGCGGTCGACCAGGAAGCGGCGCGCCCACAACCCACCCAGGCCGGCGACCATGACAAAACCGGCATAGGTGCCCCACGGCTGGACCAAGGCCACCACGGTCCAGACCGGCTGCTGGAAATAACGCAGGTGGCGCAGCAGCACCAGCAACAACGCGGCATGGAACGCCCATCCAAAAATCCAGGTCCACTTGCTGGAGCGGAACAGGCTTTCGAAAAAAACCACCTCGCGCGCCATGCGCCAGCCCACGCCGGAGCGCGTGAGCGGCGCCGGCGTGGTGGGGATCTTCAGCGGCGCGGGTGTCTTCGCATAGTCGCGGATCTTCCAGCCCAGCCCGACCACACACACCGCGGCGGCGGCGTAGAGCATCAGCGCAAAGGTGACCGTGAGAAGCGACATGATCGGTCCGCGCAGTCGGGAATTCGCTGCTGCTGGCTAGACGCAGCCCGTGGGCTTGGGCAGTCCGGCGATCTTGCAGGCCTGTTTGGCCGGGCCGTAGGGGAACAATTCGTACAGGTACTTGCTGTTGCCCTTCTCCTCGCCGAACTGCTTGCCGATGGCCTTGGTCAAGACCCGCACCGCCGGGGCGATCTGGTATTCGTTGTAGTAGTCGCGCAGGAAGTTGATGACCTCCCAGTGGTTGTCGGTCAGGTCCACCTTTTCTTCCTGCGCCAGGTGCGCGGCGGCCTCCGGTGTCCATTCGGACAGGTCCAGCAGGTAGCCCTCTTCGTCGGTTTCAAAGGTCTTGCCGTTCAGTTCGAAGCTCATGAAGTTCTCCAGGGTGAGGGTGGGCGGCTGTTCGCAGGCGGGTCACAGCCAGGTGTGCGAGGTGTTGTGCTCGGCCGCCAGATCGACGAAGCCGCCGTAATCGACCAGCGTGACGCCGTCCATCACGCGCGCGGCCATGCCGCGCGCGTCGATGTCCGGCTGCAAGGCATGCACCTGCAGGCTGGCGCTGGCCGCGCGCACGCTGGCCTCGACGCCGCTGCCGGTGGTCGCGGCGTAGACGCCGTCTTCGATCAGCAGCAGCGCGTCGCCGGGCTGTGCGAAACGCAGGCAACTGCCCAGGCTGTCGCAGGACAAGGGGGACTTGTTGATGATGTGCAGCATGGCGCGGTGGGTGTGGTTGCGATGGTGTTCAGAAGCTCAGGATCACGTCCTGTTGCTGCATCAACCGGCCCATCGCGGCGGCGTCGAGCACCTCGACCGGTACCAGCAGGTCTTTCTCGGTCAGGCCGCGTCGTTGCATCGAGTGCTGGTCGACATACAGTTTCTCGACGTCGTAACCCTCCAGTGCGCGGTAACTCGGAGAGAAGTTCTTGGTGCCGATGCCCTTGGTCTGCTGGCCCTTGACCAGTTCGTAGACGCCGTCGTCGATGAACACCAGGCTCACGTCCTGGTCGAAGGTGGCGGTGATCAGCACCACCTCCAGGCTCTCCAGCGCGTAGATGGTTCCGTGCGGGGCACGGCGGTTCACGAACATGAACTTCTTGACCCTGGAACCGGCGGATGGGGGGGATGCTTGTTCGTTCATGGGGTTGCCCTTGCGCGCCTCGCGTTCAGCCGCCGAACACCAGCATGCGATCGGCCTTGATGCCGCTGTCGGCGAGCTGGCCCAGCCCCGATATGCGGAACCCGGGCGCCAGCACCTCGTCCTTGATGCCGCGGCGCAGCGCTGCCGCCACGCAGACGACCAGATCGACCTTGTGTTCAGCCGCCAGGGCCGACCAGCGGTCGACGATGTGCCGGTCGTCCTGCGGCGGCTCGGTCAGCCGCGTCGCGTTGTTGACGCCGTCGTGGTAGAAGAACACGCGCTGGATCGCATGCCCCCGGGCCAGCGCCGCCACGGCGAACTGGTAGGCGCTGTCGGCCCCCTGGTGCGTATAGGGGCCGGTGCTGACGAGCAGGCCGAATTTCATCTCGGCGCTCCATCGCGCGGGTGTTCCATATCAGAACCGGATGTGCGTCGACGCATTCAGGCTGGCGCGCGAACCGCGCCAGTCGTCGATCAGGTACTTGGTGAACGGCAGGTCGCATTTCTCGAAGAACTGGGGCCAGCCGATGCGCTCGATCCAGTCGGCCACGCGCTCCCAGGGACGGGCGTCGGCCTTGTAGGTGTACAGGATCTTCTTGACCATCGCCGACACCTCGGGCCAGCGCGGCGGGTTGTTCGGCAGGCCGGAGGCCACCATCTTCATGAAGGTCGGTTTGCCACGCGCGTTGGAGTTC
>JANLQZ010000624.1:0-12551 GCA_031368125.1 Betaproteobacteria bacterium | reverse complement strand
GCCAGGCACACCAGCATCATCAGGATGAACGGCAGCGCCGCCTTGATCAGCAGGCCGAACGGCTGCTTGAACGCGGACATGGCGACGATCAGGTTTAGCCCGACCGGCGGCGTCAGGAAGCCGATCTCCAGGTTCAGGAATCAGGCACGCGCCAGCCAGTCTGGTGCGTCATGGTCGCTACGGGTCGGGTCGGCGCCACACGCGATAGACTGGCGCCCGTCGGATTCACTTAGCGCACTGGAAACGGCGCTGCATTCCACTCGTGAAATACGACGGGCCCGTGTGTGCTGCGATCCCGACCTCCTTTCGATCCGGCGTTTTGCCCCCAACTCCGAGCAACAGTCGCACCAACAAGGTATCACCCCATGTCACGCATGAAACGCCTCAAGGCGTCGATGACGCAGTTTCCGGACATTGCCGCGCCGTCGGGTTGGCTGCTGGCGTTCGAACAACGTGCCTTCTGGGAGTTCTGGGCCGGTGTCGGCTTGTACCCTGCGCTGCGCCATCTGGCGCCCAAGGGCGACGGACACCCGGTGCTCGTGATTCCCGGGCTGGGTGCGTCCGATATCTCCACGGCCCTGCTGCGCAAGTTCCTGGACGATCTGGGTTACGCAACCTACCCCTGGGAACTTGGGCGCAACAAGGGATTGAAGGACCAGGGGCACGCGCAGATGGTGCGCCGCCTCGAGCAGATCTACCGCAACCACGGACGCAAGGTGAGTCTGGTGGGCCAAAGCCTGGGCGGCGTCTACGCGCGCGAACTGGCGCGGGAACTGCCGGACCTGGTGCGGCAGGTAATCTCGCTGGGTTCACCCTTTACCGGGCATCCGCTGGCGTCGACCGGTACCCACCTCTACGAATGGTTGTCGGGCGACCGCTTCGAAGACATGGATTTCAACCGGCACCTCGAAATGCGCATCAAGCCGCCGGTGCCGACGACATCGATCTACAGCAAACTCGACGGTGTGGTGGCGTGGCAATGTTCGATCGAGACCGGCCAGCCAAACGGTGAAAGCATCAACCTGCGCGGCCACAGCCACATCGGCATGGCCAGCGCGCCGCTGGCGCTGTACCTGATCGCCGAACGGCTCGCACAACCCGAAGGCCAGTGGAAACCGTTCGAACCCACGGGCGTTGCCCGCGTTTTTTTTGGCCCCCAGGACCACCATGGCGCGGCCACGCCGGCCCCGGCAGCCAGGTAACATGCCAGCGCCACTGCGCGGCTCGGCGCAGTGGCGCACGCGGCGACTTCGGCACCTGTGCAACCGTTGCCGCAACGCAATGCGCGTCGGATCGGCCGGTGGAAAATCTTGCTCGATGGTTCAGGGACCCTGCCGCAAATGGCGGCCGGTTCTGCCGGCGGCGGCCACGTTTCCGTCCGCGTTGCCCCTTTTATCTGGAGGTGCCAAATGAAGTTGTTCTTCGGCGTTGTCGCCCTCTGCGGCTTGTTGGCCGGCCCGCCCGCCGTTGCCCAGGATGCCGCCAACCGCCTGTTGGGCACGGCTGTTGCGGCGGCCCAGACCCAGCGCACCGTCACCGTCGCTGCCGACACACGTTCGGTCAACGTGAGCGCCGGAGAATCGATCCGCTTCGTGGTCGGCACCACCGAGTTCGGCTGGAAGTTCGACGGCCCCGGACCCAGGGCCATCGACCTGCGCAGCATCGCCCCTGCCGCCACCGTGTCTACACCCGTGACGGTGTACCTGGCTGCCAGCCCCGGGCACCGCCCCTGAAGGGCCGTTACAGGCTGTTGATCCAGTCCCGCAACGCGGGCTTGCGTACCTTGCCCAACGCGGTCTTGGGCAACTGGTCGCGAAACAACACGCGAGCGGGCCACTTGTAGCGCGCGAGAGCGCCTTCGAACAGACGCATCACGGCGTGCTCGTCGAGCAATGAGCCGGGCCGGCGAACGACGACCGCCACCACCACTTCGCCCCAGACCGGATCGTCCTGCCCCAGCACTGCGGCATCTTCGATCTCGGCGCAGCCGACCAGGATGTTTTCTATCTCGGCCGGGTAGATGTTCTCCCCGCCGGAAATCACCATGTCAGTGGCACGGCCCACGACCCAGTAACGGCCGGCCGCATCGACGCGCGCCAGGTCGCCGCTGTGAAACCATCCGTCCCGGAACGCCGGATTGTCGTCATCCTGCCAGTAGCCCGACATGACGGCGGGGCCACGAATCCAGACTTCTCCCACTTCACCCATGGCCACCGGCTGACCATCGGAGCCGACCAGCCGCACCTCCACATGCAGGCCGGCCTGTCCGGCGCAACCGGGATGGCGCATGGCTTCGTCACGACGCAGGTAGATCGAGACCGGGCCGGTTTCGGTGGCGCCATACACCTGGCCGACCGGCACGCCGCGCGCATGAAAGGCCTCGATCAGCGCCAGCGGAACCACCGAAGACCCGGCCACCAACAGCTTGAGCGACGACAGGTCGGTCGACGCGAAACCGGTGTCTGCCAGCACCGCGCTCAGGGTCGCCGGAACCATCACCGACAGACTGGGCCGGCGCCGCGCCACATCGGCAAGCCACGTCGCGGCCTCGAACCTGCGGTGCAGGGTCACCGTGGCGCCGGCATGCAGCGCGGGCAGCGTCTGTATGCACAGGCCGCCCACGTGAAACAGCGGCAGTGCCGTCAGGACATGGTCCGCCGCAATCAGTCCGTTGGCGTGTGTGGCATTGATGCAGTTCCACAACAACCCGGCCTGTCGGTGCAATGCCCCCTTGGGTCGGCCGGACGTGCCCGAGGTGTAGACCAGCAGCACGGGCGCGTGGTCATGGCCCTGCAAAGTGGCATGCGCGACCCGGGCCGATGGTGACCGCAGGGCGCTGGCGGGCAGGGGTTTCGACCCGCCCGCGGCACCCAGAGATTCGGCTGCCGCGGCATGTGTCTCGTCTGCCACCAGCATGCTGGCGCCCGCATGCGCCAGGATCGCCACGTGTTCGGCCGCAGCCAGCCGGTAGTTCAGGGGCAGCAGAATCGCGCCGATGCGCGCCAGGCCAAACAACAGCACCAGCATGGACGGGTCGTTCAGGCCAAGCCAGGCCACCCGGTCGCCGGGCCGCACGCCGGCGGCTTGCAAGACGGCGGTGGCTTGTTCCACCCGCTGCCACAACTGCGGGTAGGTGATGTCCGCGCCGTCGAAATGCAGCGCCACCTGACCGGGTGCGAATGCCGCGTGGCGCTCAATGATGCGCGAAAGGTTCATGGCAGTGGCAGCCGGGCCGATGTCTCGCCGTCCAGGCCCTACAACGCGTCCTGCTCGTCGCGTTCACCGGCTTCGTACAGGCATTCGCGCCCCAGGCGGTCGAGGCACAGTTCGGCGGTCCAGGGCAACATCAGCGAGCCGCAGCGCGAATCACGGTACATGCGCTCCAGCGGCAGCGACTTGAGCATCGACTGTCCGCCGCAGGTGCGCACCGCGAGGCGACAGATGTCGTTGGCGTTTTCCATGATCGTGTAGTGCGCGGCGTACAAGCCGAGCCGAATCTCCTTGGATGGGTCCACGCGGGCGGCGCGGGCGTTTTGCAGGAACAACGCACGCGTCTGTTCGAGCTTGACCTTCATCTCGGCCACCGCGATCTGCTTGGTCGGATACATGCGCCGTTTCACCGGCGGGGTGTTCGGCACTTCGGCGCGCAGGTATTGCACCGTGAAGTCGTAGGCCGCCTGCGCAATGCCCATGTAGGTTGGCGACAGGGTGGCGAACATGTGCGGCCAGCGGGTCGCCGCCTGGGCGTACAGGCCCTCGGGCATCAGGCGTTCGGCTTCGGGCACGAACACGTCCTTGAACAGCAGGTTGCGCGACACCGTGCCGCGCATGCCGAGCGGGTCCCATTCGCCGCTCACGGTGACACCGGGCAGGTCGCGGTCGACTGCCAGGTACAGGGAATCGCGCTGGGTGGCGCCCGGTATGTCGAGCGTGCACAGGATGCCGTAGTAGTCCGCGGCGCCGGCCAGCGAGGCGAATATCTTCTTGCCGTTGACCACATACCCGCCTTCGACCTTGCGCGCCAGGGTGCCGAAAGGGGCCTTGCCGGCCGCGGCCGCACCGCCTTCGGAGAACGGTTGCGAATAGATCTTGCCGTGGTCGACGATGCGCCGGTAATGCATGGCGCGGTGGATCTCGTGGCTGGCGCGCTGCTCGGCCGTCATGTCGAGGTCGTCGGCAATGAAACCGGTCCACATGGTTGAGCTCACGTGCATGTTGAGCGTCAGCGCGGTGGCGCCGCAGTGGCGCCCGATTTCGGCCGCCGTCATCACATAGGTGGCGAAATCGGCACCCCAGCCGCCGTATTGTTCGGGCACACAGATGCGCAGCAGGCCGGCGCGGCGCATGTCCGCATAGTTCTCGAACGGGAACACCGCGTCGCGGTCGATCTGTTCGGCGCGTGGCGCGAACCGGGTGCGCCCGAGCTCGGATGCAATCGCCAGTAGCTCTTTCTGCTTGGCTGTAGGTTCACAGTAGTCGCCCGCGATCGAGGGTGCGATGTAGCGCGAGGACCCACCGGTGGTGGACGGGACGGCGGACATGGAAGCGTCTCCTCAAACGGGCAGATGGTGGTGCAGGAACTTGAGCACGGCGTGGTTGAAAGCCTCCGCGCGCTCCATGTTGGCAAGGTGGCCCACGTCGGGCAGGCATTGGTACTCGGCCAGCGCAATGCGCTGGCTCAGCTTGCGCATCATGGCCGGTGTGGCGTTGCGGTCGTGCTCGCCCGCCAGGCACAAGGTCGGCACGCGAATGCGCTCCAGGTTCTCGAGTCGGTTGAACGACACGATCGCGCGCAGTGCCGCGCGGTAGCTGGACTGCGGCACACCCGCCATCACGGCCACCGCGGCGGCGCGCGACTCGGCACTGGCGTGCGGCGCGGTCATGCCCGGTACGATCTGTGCTGCCAGGCCGGCCATGTCCAGCCCCGCATCCAGCGGCGCAAACCGGCCTTGCAGGAATTGCTGCTGCCAGGCCCCTGCCGCGGGTCCAAAAGAAGCCGAGGTGCCGGACAAGACCAGCGCCTGCACCTTGTGCGGGAACAGCGCCACCGCTTCCTGCGCCACCATGCCGCCCATGCTGTGCCCCAGCAGCACGTTGCGCCGCGCCCCGACCTCGTCGAGCAGGCGTTCGAGTGCGCGCGCCAGCGCCTCGGTGGTGTAGGGTTCGACGCCGGCCGAGTCGCCATATCCGGGCATGTCCCAGGCGACCACCCGATAACCGGCCGTGCACAGGGCCCGCATGTTGTTCGCCCAGACCCGCTTGCCGCCGCCTACACCATGCAGCAGAAACACCGCGGTGTCGCCCTGCCCCAGGTCCAGCGCAGATGGCAGTGGCACGGGGTTCGTCATGTGTGGGGCCTCATGCCAGATCGGCGCACAATTGCCCCGCCTGCACGATCACCCGCCCGTCGAGCGCCACCGTGCAGTCCCTGAGCGGCAGATCGAAATGGCCAAGGGTGTGGCGCCCTGCGACTTCGTTGGCGCCGGTCGAGTACAGGAAATTGCCTGCGAAGGCGCGCAACTCGGTCCCGTTGAAGTCGTTCTTGTCGTAGAACGCCATCACGTCCCAGCGCGCGCGCGGGTTCATTCCCCAGCCTACATGCGACACGGCGTAGGCCTCGCGGTCGCCCCAGGCGGCAAAATATCCGCGCATCAGCTCGGCGTCAAGATGGTGGCCGCGGATGTCGGTGACGAAGTCGCGCTCGACCGCCATCACCACCGGTTTCTCCAGGTAGCGCTTGAACGTGAGATTGACGTCGCCTTCGTTTAGCACCAGGGTGCCGTTGACGGTCCCGGGACCGGGAAAGACCAGGCACAGGCCGCCGGGCCAGTGCGAAATGGTGCCGGGCCTGGCCGTGTAACCCCAGCCGCCGCCGACCCGCGCGCCCTCGAGGCCGATGCGCAGGTCGGTGCCCGCCGCCGAAGTGACGCGCATCGTGCGTGCGTTGCGCAGCAGCTTCATGCCGGCCTTGACCTTCGGCTCCAGGGCCGCATCCGGCATGGTGCGCTCCAGCACTTCGGGATGTTCGTTCGACACCATCAGCACCCGCGCGCCACCGGCCAGAATGCGCGGCAATTCGGCCGCGTGCAGCAGTCCCTCGACCGTGAGGTCGGCCACGAAACCGGCGGCCGCAAGTGCCTGCACCACCGGCGCCAGGCCGGCGATCGCGTCCGACGCGCCGGTAGAGCGCACCGGTACCGGCGCGCGCAGGCCTGGCGTCGCGAGCACCAGATGGAACACGCGCGCGCCCAGGCGCAACAGCGCCAGTTCCGCCAGTTGGACATTGACCGGCCGGGACTGGGTTTCGGACAGGATCGCCGCGTCCTCGCCGGCCTTGACGCCGCACAACGCGAAGGTCTGGGCGAAACAGTCGATCCACTTGGCTTCGATGCGTTGCTGCAACATGGGGACGGGTTCCTAGAGGCGCGAGCCAAGCGTGAAGTAGGCGCCGGCGTGGAACAGCAGGGGCGCGGCTTCCGAACTGGTGAACCGCTCGACTTCGGCGATGAACAGGCAATGGTCACCGGCGGTCTGGTGTGCCATCTGGCGGCATTCGAACCACGCGGCGGCGCCATGCAGGTACGGCATGCCGTGCTCGTTCTCCGCGTGCGCCACGCAGCTGAACTTGTCGGGCGCGCCGGACGCGAACAAGCGCGAGGTCTCGACCTGTGCTTCGGTCAGCACGTTGACGACGAAGCGCGTATTGCCCTGAAAGGCCGCCAGGCTGGACGAACTCAGGCGCAGCGACCAGACGATCAGGGACGGGGCGAGCGACAGCGCACTGAAGGAATTCACGGTCAAGCCGACGAATTCGCCGCCAGCCGAGCGGGTCGTCACGACCGCCACACCGGTGGCGAACTGGCCCAGTGCGATGCGCAGGGCGCGGCTGTCGGTCGCGCCTGCTGCCCCGGCCACCGGGTCCACGGAAATGGTGGATGCACTCATCGGACCACATGATAGAGGACCCGGTTTCCCGGTCGCACCGGCCTGCGATATGCTTGCGCCATCCATCGCAAGCCGGCCCATGAAAGATTCCGCGTCCGATCAGCAGCACTTTGCCAAGGCCGTCGCCGAGCTCGGCGAAACCCATGACGTGATCTCCAGCCAGGCGATCTTCAACGCCCACGGGGTGAAGATCGTCGACAAGGGGGTCGCGATCAACCTGCGCCTGTACGAGCGGTTGATGGAGCACAAGTTGTCCGCGCCACTGGAAGACTCGGTCACCAGCGACTCGTGCGTGAGCGGGGAAACGCTCAGGCAATCGGCCGATGTGATCATGCGCGACACACCTTTCTTCGGGCGCATGGCCAGCGACGACAAGGCGCGCAAGTTGCTCCTCAACGTCGTCGAAACGGTACCGTTGCCAGACGCGGTCGCGTTGCAGCTCACCGTGGCGCACGACCTGCGTCCGGAAATCTACCTGCACCTGGTGCGCACCGCCCTGACCGCCGCGTGGCTGGCGAAAACCGCCGCGGTATTGCGTTTCGATATCGGCATGGCGGCCGCCGGGGGTCTGCTGCACGATGTCGGCATGCTGCATGTGGATCCGTTGCTGCTGCAGCCCGAGCGCCGGCTCAATCGCGAGCAGCGCCGGCAGTTGTATTCCCATCCGCTGCTCTCCACCGCGCTGGTCGAACGGCACCACCAGTACTCCAGGGAAGTGGTGCGGGCCGTGGGTGAACACCACGAATGCCTGGACGGCTCGGGATATCCGCGCAATCTCACCGGCGACGCGATCAGCACACTGGGCCGCATCCTGTCGCTGTCGCAGGCCGTGGCAGCGATGTTCGCGCCCGGCCGCAGCGCGCCGGAACTTCGCCTGTCGGTACTGCTGCGTATGACCATTGGCCGCTACGACAGCGCCATGGCAACGCAGGTGATGGTCTTGCTGCGGCCCGAACTCGACGTCATGAGTGCGGAGATCAGGCTGCTGCAAGACCCGATAACATCGCTGCGCGACATCGATGCCCTGTTGTGCCAATGGCCACTGGCGATGCCCGACGCGAGCGCCTTGGCCCCGGCCCGGCGGCAGGCGCTCGACCTCGTTGCCGGTCGCGCGACACAGATGCGGCGCGTCCTGGCCGGCGTCGGTGCCGTGCCGGAACAACTCGACCAGCTCGGCAGCGCGGCGCTGGACGACAACCTGCAAACCGAATTGACGCTCATGACGCAGGAGGCCATCTGGCAACTGCGCACGCTCGCGCGTGAAGCCAGGCGCCGCTGGCGCGCGCAAGCCGGCGAGGAGTTTCCGCCCGTGTTCGCAACGTGGCTGGACCGGGTGGACAACCTGGTCGCCGAAGTCTCGGGACAACAGCCAGAAGAAGCCGGTGATTCGACCGCCGGCCCCGAGGCCGCCCCAGGCGAGTAGCGCCGCAGCACGGCATGAACGCTGCGTCGACGGTTGCGGATACCCGGCAGGTGCTGCTGCGCGACCCGGCGCCGGGTGACATGGGCTGGGTGGTCCAGCAGCACGGCGAGGTCTATGCCCGCGAATACGGCTGGAACGCCGAATTCGAGGCACTCGTGGCCGACATCGTGGCGCGCTACATACGCCGCCGCCAGAGCGGCTGGGACCGGTGCTGGATCGCAGAAGTGGATGGCGAAAAGGCCGGTGCGGCTTTTGTCGTGCGCAAGTCGAAAACCGTGGCGCAGTTGCGAATGCTGATCCTGGCGCCCCAGGCCCGCGGTATCGGGTTGGGCGCGCGCCTGACCGATGAATGTATTGCGTTCGCGCGCGAGCGCGGCTACCGCAAGATGGTGTTGTGGACCAACAGTGGACTCCATGCGGCGCGCGGCATCTACGCCCGGCGCGGGTTCCAACTGGTCAAGAGCGAGCCCTACCATGGTTTCGGGCATGAGCTGGTGGGCGAAACCTGGGAGCTCCGGCTTTGAACCTGGCCCTGCTCGCCGCCGCTGCCACCGGCATGCAGGTGGGCGCGGCGACGGTCGCATCGCGTTTCGTATTGGCTGAAATTCCGCCGCTGACACTGGCGATGCTGCGTTATGCCATCGCCTTGACCTGCCTGTTGCCGTTCCTGGTTCCGTCCCTGTTGCGCGGGTGGTGGCCAGCGCCGGTCGCTGCGGGCGTGCCGCCACGACCCGCCGTGGTCTGGCTGGACTGGCTCGTGATGGCTTTGCTCGGCATCGGCCAGTTCGGCATCCTGATCGCCGCGTTGAACTTCGGATTGCAATACGTCAGTGCCGCCAGGGCGGCGCTGGTGTTCAGCCTGTTTCCGCTGCTCACGCTGCTGCTGTCGGCGGCGCTCGGGCGCGAGCGCATCACGCCCGGGCTGTTGGGTGGCGTGGTCGCGTCCATTGGCGGGGTTGCCATTGCGTTGTGGCCCGGCCTCCACCAGGGCGGCGTGGGTCACTGGCGCGGCGAAATCGCCATCCTGGCCAGTGCCTTCATCGGTGCGCTGTGCAGCGTGTTGTACCGGCCCTACCTGCAACGTTATCCGACACTGCAGGTGTCCGGTTTTGCGATGCTGGCCTCGGTCGTGTTCCTGGCCGTGGCCGCATGGCCGGAGGCCTGGCCGGCGCGACTGGGCGCGCTCACCGATCGCGCATGGGGCGTGGTCGTCTTTGTCGGTGGGTCCAGCGCCGTCGGTTACCTGTTGTGGCTGTACGCGCTCAAGCGCGAGTCGCCCACACGCGTGACGGTATTTCTGGCGCTCAATCCGGTGACGGCAGCGGCACTCGGACAGTTGGTGCTGGGCGAGGCACTGGACCGATGGACTGGTGCCGCCATCGCCATGATCGCCCTCGGTTTGTGGCTCGCGACCCGACGCGTTTCGATCCCCGCGCGACGATAATTCCCGCATGCCCGATCCTGAAGCTGCGCCTGTGCCGGCCCCCCGCGCCCGGCCTGAATCGCTCAGCGACCTGTTCTGGTCATTTACCGGCCTGGCCCTGCAGGGGTTCGGCGGCGTACTGGCGGTCGTCCAGCGTGAACTGGTGGAACGCAAACGCTGGCTCACGCAGGAGGAATTCGTCGAGGACTGGGCGGTGGCGCAGATCCTTCCCGGGCCCAACGTCGTGAACCTGTCACTGATGCTGGGCGACCGTTATTTCGGCCTGCGCGGCGCCGCGGTCGCGGTCGCCGGCATGTTGACGTTTCCACTGCTTGGCGTGCTGCTGCTGGCGGCCCTGTTCTCCGGCGTTTCGGACGCGCCCCCCGCGCACGGCGCGTTGCGCGGCATGGGCGCCGTCGCCGCCGGCCTGATCTCGGCCACCGGGCTCAAGCTTGCCGCCGCGCTCGCCAACAACGTGATGGGCATGGCGATGTGCGCGCTGGCGGCCGTGGCCACGTTTGTGGCGATAGCCGTGCTGCGTGTACCGCTGGTCTGGGTACTGCTGGGCCTGGGCGCAATCACCACGGTGTGGGCCTGGCGGCGGCTTGGCAACCTGGGCGCCGATCGCGCGGCGCCCGGACCGCGATGACTCTCGACCTGTCCAGCGCCGACTGGCTGCAGCTGCTGCTCCATTACGCAGCACTGTCGCTGTTGGCGGTCGGTGGCGCCATCACCACGGTGCCCGACATGCACCGCTACCTGGTCGGTGAGCGGATGTGGCTGACCGATGCGCAATTCACCTCGAGTATTGCGCTGGCCCAGGCGGCGCCGGGGCCCAACGTGCTTTTTGTCGCGTTGATGGGTTGGAACGTCGGCCTCAATGCCGGCGGCTACCCGAGCGCGCTGATGGGCATGGGGGTCACCATGGTCGGCATCCTGCTGCCCAGCACCTCCCTCACCTACCTGGCGACCCGCTGGGCCCACCACAACCGGGAATTGCGCATGGTGCGCGCATTCAAGCAGGCCATGGCGCCGATCGTGGTCGCGCTGCTGGTTTCGACCGGCTGGCTGCTCAGTGCCGCGCATGGCGACCCGGCGCGCGACTGGCCGTTGTGGTTGCTGACCGGCACGACAACGCTGCTGGTGTGGCGCACCAAAATACACTTGTTGTGGCTGCTGGGCGCTGGTGCCTTGTTGGGCGCCCTGGGCCTGGTGTAGGCACATCGACGCACAGACGCAGAGGAATCCCGTGAGCTACCGGTCGCCTGGCTGCTGGCCCGCTGCGCCGTCACCGCGCCGATCGCGAGCGCCACCTCGCTGGCGCAACGCGGGGACCTGGTCGCCGCCACGCGGCTCCAACTCGAAACCGATGACGTGGCGATGCTGGAGCTGGCCAGCGCAGCAACCACCGCCTGACGATCGTTGGCGTTCAAAAATATGAACCGTTCGTCCTGAGCTTGGCCAGTCCTTACGTGGTCGAAGGGTCGAAGCGCCAAGTGGCTTCGACCCTTCGACAGGCTCAGGGCCGGCCAAGCTCAGCCCGAACGGCTCTTGCCAACCGAGCGCCCTTTGCCCGGCTGGCTGTGCCGGTCGACGGCCTGGCCGAGTTTTGCAGCGGGCGTGGTCGACCGGGCCGGCTCAGCTGCGCTGGCGCACCGCCTCGTAGAGGCAGATGCCGCTGGCGACCGACACGTTGAGGCTCTCCACCGCGCCACGCATCGGGATCGACACCAGTTCATCGCAGGTCTTCGCGGTGAGTTGCCGCATGCCGGCCCCCTCCGCGCCCAACACCAGTGCCACCGGACCACGCAGGTCGGCCTGGTACAGCGTCCTGGCCGCGCTGTCGCTGGTGCCAACGACCCAGATGCTGCGTTCCTTGAGTTCGTTGAGCGTGCGCGCCAGATTGGTCACCATGAAATAGGGCACGGTTTCCGCCGCCCCGCTGGCGACCTTGGCCACGGTCGCATTGATACCGGCGGCGTGGTCCTTGGGCGCGATCACGGCGTGTGCTCCCGCGCCGTCCGCGACCCGCAGGCAGGCGCCGAGGTTGTGCGGGTCGGTCACGCCGTCGAGCACCAGGATCAGCGGCGGGGCGCGTTCGGCCGCAGGCAACGCGGATTGCGCCGCTTCCAGGTTTTCCAGCACCTCGTCGAGGGAATGGATCTGCGCGATCTCGTGCACCCGCGCGGCCACGCCCTGGTGCCCGTGGCTGCCACACAACTTGGCCAGCCGCAGTCCGTCGGATTCGAGCAGGCGCACACCGGCTTCGGTGACGCGCTCGACGAATTGCCGCATGCGCGCGTCACGCCGGCTGGTGTCGACATGGACCTCGAGCACGGATTGCGGCGCTGTTCGCAGGCGCACGCCAACGGCGTGGAATCCAAACAATACTTTGGGGGCAGACATGCTGCGATTATCGGCCGGCACTCCGGCGCGGCCGCGATGGCGTGGTGCACGCCACGCTGCGGCGCTGCCGAGCGCGCGCTCAAGCGGTGCGGATCACCGAGATGTGCTCGGTGCCGCTCTCGGGCAACCACACCTCGCCGGGGCGACCCAGGATCTGGCGTATCGACGCGTCGGCGCGCGGCAGCGTGATCGACTCGAAGCGTTCGCCCACCGGATCGAAACGCAGCATCGTATTGGCGCTCCAGTCGGTGCACCAGACCTTGTCCTTGTCGTCCACGAAGACGGCATACACATGCGGGTTGTCGCCAGGCGCCTTCCAGGCGCGCCAGCTATTGGCCCCCGCACCCAGCGCCG
>JANLQZ010000695.1:0-4232 GCA_031368125.1 Betaproteobacteria bacterium | reverse complement strand
GGTGCGCAACTGCGAATAAGGCTGGCGATGCAGCGCCAGCCGCTCGGCCACCCATGCCTCCTCGCGCCCGACCGCGGCCGCGTACTGGCCGCGCGCCGCGCCGGCGCGGATGATCTGCTCGAAGCTGTTGCCCGGCACCATCATGTCGGCGGCCAGCGGGTACAGGTCGCGGTAACGCTGGTTGCACAGCACCAGCCGGTCCTGCGGATCGAACAGCGAATAGGCGTCGTCCAGGGCGTCGATCGAGCCGCGCAGCAAATCACCGGCGTGCTGCACTTCGGCCTGGGCGGCGCGCCGCTCGCTGATGTCGGTGTAGGTGGTCACAAAACCGCCGCCCGGCATCGGGCCACCGCGTATTTCCAGCGGTGTGCCGTCCGGGCGCACGCGCTCGAACTGGTGCGCGACCGTCGGTGTGCGTGCCCGCGCGACGATCGCCTGCACCGCTGCTTCGGGGTCGCCCAAGCCGTATTCGCCGCGCGCAGCATTGAAGCGGATCAGGTCCTCGAAGCGCGTCGGCGCGCCAGCGAACAACGCGTCCGGAAAGCCAAGCAGGCGCCGGAAAACGTGGTTCGCCGCCACCAGCTTCAGGTCGGCGTCGAACACGCTCACGCCGCACGGCAGGTTCTCGAGCACGCTCGTCAGCAGTTCGGACGACCGGCGCAGTTCCGATTCGATGGCGCGGCGCGCGCTGATGTCCTGGAACGCGCCGCTGAGGCGCACCGGCCGGCCGTCGAGCAGCTCGACCTCGCCCACCGCACGCACCCAGATCGAACGGCCGGTGGGGGTGGTCAGTGGCAGCTCGCGGTCGTAACCTTCGCCGGTGGCCATGGCGTGTTCCACCGCCTGCAGGATCACGGCCCGCGCTTCGGGGGCGTAATAACCGATCGCTTCCTTGAGAGTCGGCTGGTGGCCGGGCGCGAGGTCATGGATGCGGCAGGTCTGGTCGCTCCAGCGGATCACCTGGGTCGCGATGTCGAGCTCCCAGCCACCCACACCGCCGATGCGCCCGGTCCGGTCGAGGAAGGACTGGCTCGCGCGCAGCGCGTCCTCGGCCTGCTTGCGCGCGCTGATGTCCATATGGGTGCCGGCCATCCAGCGTGGGCGGCCGTCCTGGCCGCGGCTGAACACCTTGCCGCGGGTATGCAACCAGACCCAGTGGCCGTCCTTGTGGCGCACGCGTGCTTCGCAATCCAAAGCCGGCAACTCGCCGTCGAAGTGGCGTTGCAGCAAAGCCGCCACCTGCGGCGCATCGTCCGGGTGGGCACGCGCGCTCCAGGTCTGCATCGTGGTGGGGCCCAGTTCTTCGAGCGTCTGGCCGACGATCTGCGCCCAGCGCTGGTTGAAGTGCAGCGCGCCGGTGTCCATGTCCCATTCCCAGGTGCCGGCGTTGGTGCCTTCGATGATGTTGGCCAGCGCCAGCCGTTCGCGCGCCAGCGCGCGTTCGGCCTGCTTGCTGGCGCTGATGTCGGTGCGGATCGAGATGTATTTCTCGATCGCGCCTTCGGCATCCCGGAACGGCGCGATGAAGGTGTCGACCCAGTACAGTCTGCCGTCCTTGGCGCGGATGCAGACTTCGCCGCGCCAGGGTGTGCCGCTGGCGATGGTGCGCCACATCGCGACCCAGAACGCACCCGTCTGCACGCCGGAGTTGACGATGCGGTGGTTCTGGCCCAGCAACTCGTCGCGCGAATACCCGCTGATGCGGCAGAACGCCTCGTTGGCGTCGGTGATGCGCCCGGCGCGGTCGGCCACCGACACGATGGCATGCATGTCGATCGCGCGCAGCAGCGCCTGGCTGTCGCGCAGCACGGCGTCGAGCCGCACCTGCGCGAGATGGCGCGCGGTGATGTCGGTGCCGATTTCCATGAACCCGACCAGCGTGCCATCGGTGGCGTGCAGCGGCTGGACCTCGGTGTCGACCCAGTAGTCGGCGCCGTCGCGCGTGCGGTTCTGGATCTCGACCCGGCAGCCGGTGCCGGACGCGGCCGCCTGCGCCAGTGTGCGCAGTGCCGCCGGATCGCCCTTGCCGCTGCCAAGCAGCTCGCCCGGTGTCTTGCCCAGCACCTCGTGCGCCGGGTAACCGGTGATGCGCGTGAAACCCTCGTTGATCCAGGTGATGCGCAGGGCGCGGTCGGTGATCGACACCGCGTTCGACGTATGCCGCACCACCTGCGCCAGCCGTTCCAGGTCGGCTGTCATGCCCTGGGCCAGCGCCTCGGCGCGGCGCCGGCCCGCCGTCTGCAGCCACACCAGGGCCGCCAGCAGGGCGCTGGCCAACGCACCGAATGCGAACAGCAACCATGGCAGCGCGAGCGGCACCGCCGCGTCGAACTGCGGGCTGCTGCGCACGCGCAGCGTATGGTCGCGCCCGGGCAGCGAGATGCGCGCCAGCGCCGAATAACGCCCGCCCGGCGCCACGGCCGCTCCGTTGGCCGGCCTGGCTGGCGCGACGCCGGCCTGATAGACCAGGGCTGCGTCGGGGGTGCCGCCGGCATCGTCGAACAGTGCCAGCTCCACATGGCCGGCCACCACTTCCGGCATCGCGTCGAGCAGTTCGCCGATGACGATCGGCGCAAACAGCAGGCCCACCAGCGCCGCCCGGCGTTCGATCGCGCTCGACGCTCCGGCACCGGCGGCGAACACCGGTACGTAGAGCACGACGTCAGGCGCCTTGCGCTCGGCCTGCACCAGTGTGATGGCGGCGCTGATCGTCGGCAGGCCGGTGTCGACGGCGCGCAGCGCGGCCTCGCGCCGGCGCGGCTCGGAGCCGACATCGAGCCCTTGGGCCCCGGCATTGCGCAGCGCCGGCTCGATGAATTTGATTACATAGAGGTCGTCGTGGCCCTTGTCGTCGAGCTGGCGGATGCTGAACTGCGGGGCGCCGTCCGCGCGCTGGGCCGCCACGAAGCTGTCCTGGTCCTGGCGTGCCACGCGCTGGATGAAGCCGAAGCCGCGCACCCCGGGGAACTCGGTTGGCATGGCCCGGGAGTCGACATAGGCGCGGAAGTGGGCGCGGTCCACCGCAGGCAGCGTGGAAATAACGCCCCTGGCGCCATGCAGGCCGTAGATCGGCAGTCCAAAACGGCGCGATATCTCGGTGGCGCTGCGTGTCGCGTTGTCCTGAAACTCGGCCTCGGTCTGCGCGTCGATGCTGCTGCGAAACAACAGGCCCACGCCCGCCGCCGCGCACAGGCCCAGCAGCAGCACGACCGCCGGAACGGTGGCATCGGCGCGCCAGCGGCGTGGGGTCCAGGACAGCATCAGCAGTTTCCTTCTTGCGCGGGTGGTAGGTCGCGTCGCCAGCCGGTACAACGCGGGACAGTCGCAGTGTGATCGGCGGATCGGGGCCCGGCGGACCCGCGACGGGCGAGCCCGGCCTGCGGCGTCCGGGCGCCATGTTGTTGGGTAGACAACTCCCCCGTGACTATAGGCTCAGTCACGGTCGCCCGGCATCGGTCAAATACCTGAGCCGGACCGGAAAAACACCTGATGGGCGCCAAGAAGTGGCCTTCGGGGTCATCCTGCGGTGGTCGTGGCGCGCCGCTGCTGGTCATTGCGGGTCCCTGGGTTGTCATTGCGGGTCCCCGGGTTGTCATTGCGGGCTCGACCCGCAATCCATGGATGCCGGGTCGAGCCCGGCATGACGACTGCTGCGTCGAGCCCGGCATGACAACTGCTGGGTCGAGCCCGGTATGGCGACGCGCGGGCCGAGCCCGCCACGACAACAGCCGTGCCAAACCGGCCGCTGGCCAACGGCCTAGTTGTCGGGCGAAATCAGGCCGACGCGCATCGCGTAGCGCACCAGGCCGGCGACCTCGTGAATGTCGAGCAGTTTCATGAGCTGGCTGCGGTGGGTGTCGACGGTCTTCACCGACAGGTCGAGCCGGCGCGCGATCTCCTTGGTGCTGTGGCCTTCGGCGACCAGTTGCAGCACCTCGCGCTGGCGCGGCGTGAGCTGGGTGCCCGGTGTCTCTTCACCACGCAGGCGCTGCACGTAGACGCTCACCACGCCGCGCGAAACGGCCGGGCTCAGGTAGGTCTCGCCGCGCAACACCGCCCGGATCGCCAGGTCGAGTTCCATCGGCGCAGCATCCTTGAGCAGGTAACCGGCGGCGCCGTGGCGCAGCGCCTGACGCACGTATTCCTCGTTCTGGTGCATCGACAGGATCAACACGCGGATGTCGGGCGACTGCCGGGCCAGCCGGGCGGTTGCCTCGAGCCCGTTGAGGCCA
>JANLQZ010000680.1:0-3905 GCA_031368125.1 Betaproteobacteria bacterium | reverse complement strand
GATCGAACCACCGACAGATTATGCGGACCGAAAACGCAGTGACGCACTTCTTCGGCGCGCGAAATTGGTGCCGGCACCATATTGGCGCAGCGGGGTAGGGCGCCAGCGACCAAAGCGGAACGGCTTCAGAATCTGCAGACCTGCTTGGAACCGGTACCGCTCCGGAGCCACGCGGTGTCCTCAACACGGCCGGCATCCAGAGCGTGACCAATGGTGCCAACGGTGCGACGCTGGCAGGTTACGCCAACATCTTCAGTGCGGCGCAGGCCATCCTGCAGGCTGATGCACCGATGCCCACGGCGGCGATCATGAGCCCGCGCAGTTTGATCAAGCTCGGCGGCTTGGCGGACTCGACCGGTCAACCACTGCGGATTCCGGGCATGTTGGAGCCGGTGAAGATGATCGCCACCAGCCAGATATCCAACACCTTGACGGTGGGGACCAGCACGGACTGTTCGCAGATATTCGTCGGCGACTTCACCAATCTGTTCTTCATGATGCGCGAGTCGTTGTCGGTGCAGGTGCTCAATGAGCTCTACGCCGGTACCGGTGAAATCGGGTTCGCCTGCCACATGCGCGTCGATGTGGTGCTGACCTACCCTGCGGCATTCGCGGCGGTGACCGGCGTCCGGGCGTAAGCAGAACATCCCACCGGTGCGAGAGAGCAAGCCCATAGCACCGGTGGGATTCGAGACATGGGATTGCATGGCGGTCGCAACGGGAGCGGCGGTCGCGACAGGGCTCACCGCTGGAAACCCTTTCACCAGCGGCACGCCCTACCTACATACCGGGGGTGCCGAAAAGTCTACGACTCCCAACCGGAAACCGAACGTATTCATCTCTTGCGCTAAACCTGTATTTCAAAGGATCAATCATGGCCCGAAAGTCGTCTGCCGCACTCGCAACACCGACAACTCTGTCCGCTGCCCGCCCTGCGCCGCCTGCTGGCCTGCCTGCGCCCGCCGTGGTCCTGTGGAACAGCATTTGCAACGCCCTGCCAGGTGGTTTCTTCACCGCTGGCGACCTGCCGCTGCTGGTGTCCTACTGCCTGGCCGCGCACCAGAAAGCCGCGGCCGACGCGCTGGTGGCCCGGGAGGGGTTGATCGTTCACAACAAGCCCCATGCCGCCATCAAGGTGTCGATGCAGCTTGCCGGTGTGATGGGTGCCCTGGCAAGCAAGCTGCGGCTCTGCCAGTCGTCGCGGACCCGCCCGGAGTCGGCCACGTTGAAGAAGGCCTTGGCTACCAGTCAGCGACCGTGGGAAGGTGCACCGGCAGCGCCGACGTTCACGCAGTGACGCCCCGCCCCGGTGTTGGGGCCAATCTCCAGACCGCCGCATGAACGAAACGTGGTCGGTGCCGATCCGTAGCGCGGCCGACTGGAGATATGATCGGCCGCATGGCAGGACGACCGAGGAAGGCGCAGAGCGCGACCCCATTTCAGAGGCTCATTGACAAAGGCTTCGAGGTTCAGTTCGTCTCCCATGCCAAATCAATCCTAAGTGGCGAGTTCCCTGACGCCATCACGGAACTCGAAGACGTTCTTGCTGATCTCGCGTTGCCAATTACGGAGATCATCGGTAGCGGCGGCGGCGAAACGAAGTTCACCCAGCGCCTTCGCAAGTCACTGGCCGAGTCGGGGTGGCGGAAGCACCACTTCGAAATCTCAAAAGTTGTTGATGGAGTGCAACGGGAATCGACTTCGCACGAGGTTGACCACGTGCGCCGCGTCGAAGGCGTCGGTGTCATCGCATGTGAGATTGAGTGGAACAACAAAGACCCGTTTTTCGACCGCGATCTTGAGAACTTCAAGCGATTGCATGCGGAGAGTGCGATCAGCGTGGGCATCCTCATCACCCGTGGCAGGTCTCTGCAAGATTCGCTTTGGGATGTCGTCAGAAAATTCGCGACGGATCGCAAGATCAAGAATTTCGACGACCTTGAGGCCAGCGGCTATGTGCCGACGCCGAAGCAAAAAAGGAACGTCCTCAAGAGAGTCGAGCGACAGCATGACCCGAAACCGTTTGCAGATGCGTGGACGGACAACTTCGTGTCAAACAAGTATGGGCAAGCCACAACCCATTGGACGAAGCTCCAGGACCGCGTCAGTCGAGGAGTCGGTAACCCCTGCCCACTTGTGCTGATCGGACTACCGGCGTCGATAGTGCAGTTCGACAATCAGGTTATTGATGAGATAACCGGGGATGAGCAGGGCCAGGAAGACGGCGCGGTTTAAACGTCAGCCTCGAACAACTGCGTGCCAGTTGTATTCACTCTTGAGTGATGGGCGTATGTCGGCCAGGTCGGCTGGTAAGACTCATTGGCCTGGTCCCCCCAAATCGCCCACTCAGGCCGCTCGCCACGCGCAAAAATTTCTAGGTATGGTCCGGGACTGCATGAAGTGATGAGTTCGTACTGCTCATCCGGTTTCCTGCTGTGTTCGCGCTTGCGTGTCGCAATGGTGTTGACTTGCGTGCGACCTGGCTGAAGCGTCCGTGCGTTCTTGCCACGCACGCCGAATAACAGAAGCTCGGTGACGTTCCTGAAATAGAAGCCCACACCGCGCCCGTCTGGCCCGCCGTCTTTGCGAATCTTTTGCCAGACGATATTGCTCTTGTAATTGAAGCCCCAAGACGCCATAACCGCGAGGCCCTCGGGCAGCAATGCATTCGGCACCCACAAATAGAGATGACCGGTGTCTGCGGCCGCCGCCTCAACTGGCATGGCCTTGATGCCCTCCAGCGTCAACGTGCCGTATCGGGACAGCCGTTTGTGCTCAGGCGCAATCTTCCCGGTCCGGTTTTGGAACTGCCAAGGCGGGTCAGCAAGAATTGTGCTGAACTTCCGGCCGCCCACGAACCGTGCGAAATCATGGACGTGATCGGAGCTCGTTTCAAACTGTCGGGTCATGGTTGTTGTGCCAATCGTACGTGTATGTTTGTACAGTATAGATCCCCGGCATTTGCTTGTCACTACGCAAGTAGTCACGGCAGCAAATGACGCTCTGCCGTGGCCAATCGCGTACCAGTCGCGCGCACCTGCACACGGCCCGTCCGGGACGAATTTCCGTGTGTCGATTGGTGTGGATGCACGGGTGGCAGGTGGCCCGTTCGCCCAATGGAAATGGGGCTGTCTGGCGGAGAGGGTGCGGTCTCCCTGGATTTGTTACCCCGGTGTTACCCCGCGGTATGGGAGCTATGCTTTTTGTAGCGCGCTTCCCTTGTATTTATTGGTGCCGGAGAGATGAATCGAACACCCGACCTTCTCATTACGAATGAGCTGCTCTACCAACTGAGCTACACCGGCGAAGGCGCGAATTATAGCCCGGCGTGGCACGACCTCAGGCGGCCCACTTCGTTCTTGCTGACCAGCATTACGCGCACGCGCTGGTGCAGTTGCGTCGGCGCGATGCCCAGGATGCGTTGCGCTCGGCACACCGTCCAGTGGCCCTTGTCGACGGTCGGGCGGATGCTATTGCAGGCGCGCACCACGACTTCTAGCAGCGGGCGTAAAGCGAACCGAATCACGCATGGACACGTTGGTGCTCCACCAGGAGCGGGGCAGGGAAACCTGCGACGCCAAGCCAAGCCAAGCCAAGCCAAGCCAGGCCTTCAGTCTGCCAGCGCGCGCGTCACCACTTCGCGCACGTCGTTGCTCAGGTCGGGTTTGGCCGCCACGCGCGTGATGGCTTCGCAGGCAGCACCGCGGTAGGGTTCGGCCAGTTTGCGCCAGCGGTCCAGCGCACGCGCCAGCCGCGCTGCGACTTGTGGATTGAAGGCGTCGAGTTCCAGCACGCGCTCGCTCCAGAACACATATCCGGCCGCATCCGGGCGATGGAACGCGCCGGGGTTGGCGCTGCAGTAACTGAAGAGCACACTGCGCGCCCGGTTCGGGTTGCGCAGGTTG
>JANLQZ010000598.1:0-1864 GCA_031368125.1 Betaproteobacteria bacterium | reverse complement strand
GGCCCTGCAGGGGCGCCGGCTGCTGTACGAGGCGATGCGGCGCGCCGGTTACGACGAGCGCGTCAACCTGGTGGTCGAGCGGCGTTATGCCGAAGACGACGTCAGCCGCCTGCCCGCGCTGGCCGACGAACTGGTGCGCCTTGAGGTGGAACTGGTCATCGCCGCTGGCAACGAGGCGATTGCCGCCGCCCGCCAGGCCGCGCACAAGATCCCGATTGTCATGCTGGGGGCTTCACTGCCGGTGGACCTTGGTTTTGTGGCCAGCCTGGCACGGCCGGGCGCCAATGTCACCGGCACCGCCTGGGCGCTGCCCGAGACCGCTGGCAAGCTGCTGCAGATACTCAAGGAGGCGGCGAGCGCGGCGGTGCGCGTGGCCGTGTTGTCGAACCCGAAGTCGCCTGGCGTGCAGCGTTTCGTGGCGGCAGCCGATCGTGCGGCGCGCGGGTTCGGCATGCAGCTCGATACCTACGACGTGACGCGTCCACAGGACATCGCCCCGACCCTCAGGCGCATCGCCACGCACCGGATGGACGGGCTCTACGTCGTCGGGGACCCATTGGTGAACACGCGTCTGGCGGAAATCGCGACGTTTGCGCTCAAGCAGCGACTGCCCTCGATCGGAACCTCGCGCGCCTTCGTCGACGCCGGCGGCATGTTGTATTACGGACCCGACATCGCTGACCTGATCGAGCGCGCAGTGGGCCACGTCGACCGCATCCTGAGGGGAGCACGGCCGGCGGACCTGCCGATCGAGCAGCCGGGCAAATACGAACTGGTCGTGAACCTCAGGACTGCGCAGACACTCGGGCGAACCATCCCGCCGCCGATGCTGGCGCGGGCGACCGAGGTGATCGAGTGATGTTGCGAATCGGAACGCCGCCTGCAGTGGGGTGATTTCCATGACGCAGCGCCGCCAGATCCTGTCCGCTGCCGCGGGCGCGCTCGTTGTGCCCCGGCTGTTGGCCCAGGCAACGGCGCCGCCCACGGTTTGTTATCTGGCCCTGGCCTCGCGCCAGTCCGATGCGCGCAGCGTCGCTGCGTTCCGCGACGGCATGCGTGCCGCCGGCCAGGTCGAAGGAAAGACCTTTGCACTGTCCGATCTGTATGCCGACGGCAACCTGGCGCGCGCCGAGGCCATGCTGCGCGAGCAACTGGCGCGTGGTGTGGCCGTGTTCCTGCTGCCGGGCGCCGCCGCGGCAAGGCTGGTGCTGCGGGTGACCCAGGAGGTGCCGATCGTTGCGATGGGGCTGCATCCGCGCGGTGGGCAGACCGACCTGTTCGCGAGCCTGGCCAAACCCGGCGGCATGGTCACCGGTGTTTCCAACTTCGGCGAGGAGCTTTCCGCCAAACGCGTGCAGCTGCTCAAGGAGGTGTTGCCCAAGCTTAAGGTTGTCGGCGTGTTGCACAACACCACCGACCCGCTGTTCCGGCGCTGGGGCGAGGAGACGCAGGGCGAGATCCGTGCGCAGGGACTGGTGGCAACCAGCCTCGGGTTGACCACGACCTCGACCGACGCGCTGCAGCAGACGCTGCGCGCGGGGCGCGCGCGTGGTGTTGAGGCGGTGGTCGTGGTGCGCGATTTTCTTACCTCGGCCCTGTACGAGGCGATCGCGCGCATGACGCGCGAGATCGGCCTGGCCACGATCGCCGAGGAGCGCCGGTATCCGGAGTCCGGCGCGCTGATGTCGTATGGCGCCAGCGACGACGACCTGTTCCGCAAGGCGGCGGCCTATGTCGACCGTGTGCTCAAGGGCGCCAGACCGGCCGACCTGCCGATCGAGCAGCCGACCCGGTTCGAACTGGTGATCAACCTGCAGACCGCGCGCGCCCTCGGCATCAAGCTGCCGCAGTCGCTGCTGCTGCG
>JANLQZ010000566.1:0-2825 GCA_031368125.1 Betaproteobacteria bacterium | reverse complement strand
GCTTCATCTTTATTCCTTTGCAGGGGATCGGTACGGTTGGCGGGGCGCCCGCTCAACCGGGCACCGCATAGCGGTAAATCAGGTCGTTGAGGTAACGCACGACTTCGGTGATGTCGTCGTCGTTCCAACCCAGCGCGTTGTCCGCCTGCCAGCGGCGCACTTCGGATCGCAGCGTGTTCCAGTCGGTGGCGGTCTTGTTCTGCCGCCAATGCATCTGCGTGGTGTGGCAGGCGATGCAATGGGTCGAATACAACAACTCGCCACGGCTGGGCTCGCGGCTGGGCTCGCGGCTGGTCTGCGCGCCGGCATCGGCGGCCAGACCCGACGCGACAAAAAGCACGGTACATATCGACAGGCGAAACATGTTGCCTCCTGTGGGAACGGCAATCGAACACGGAACATTTTCCCGCACCGGGGCTGCAGGCACGCAGACTGTGACACGAATCCCCCCCGGCGCGCCAGTGCCATTGGCAGCATCGTGTCGCGGCTTGACCGAGCGCAATTGCCGCGCATGCCAGGGCACCACAATGCCTGGCATTGGGCAGCGGCTTGCCGGCACCTGCCCCTGTAACCCCATGCACAACCCGAAACACGGACTCCCCGGTGGCAGGCACGCGCGCGCCGTCGCCGCTGTCGTGGCAACGCGCCACCATGCCGCCTGAGATGGCCTGCGTGCCACTGGTGCTCGTGCCCGGGCTGATGTGCGACGCCGCGGTCTGGGCGCCACTGCAGAGCGCGCTGGCGGCGTGCGCCCGCTGCCAGATCGCGGACCACGGCGACGCCGACAGCATCACGGTGATGGCACAGCAGGTGCTCGACGGCGCGCCAGCCGAGTTCGCGCTGGCCGGCCATTCGATGGGCGCTCGCGTGGCGCTCGAGGTGGTGCGGCTGGCGCCCGCGCGCGTGCTGCGGCTGGCGCTGCTCGATACCGGCTACAAGGCACGCCCGGGCGGCAGCGCCGGCGAGAACGAGGCGCGCCAGCGTTTCGCGCTGCTGGAGCAGGCACGCCGCGAGGGCGTGCGCGCCATGGCATTGCAGTGGGTGCAGGGCATGCTGCACCCGCAGCACCTGCACGATGGCACGCTGGTGCCGGCGATCATCGCCATGTTCGGGCGCAAGAGCGCGGATGTCTTTGCCCGCCAGATCACTGCATTGCTGGCACGGCCCGACGCCGCGCCGGTGCTGGCCGCCGTGCGGGTGCCGACACTGGTGTTGTGTGGCCGCCAGGACAGCTGGGCACCGGTGGCGCAACACGAGGAAATGCACGCGCTGCTCGCCTGCCGGACGCGCCTGCATGTCGTCGAGCAGGCCGGCCACATGAGCCCGATGGAACAACCGGGGGCGGTGGCACAGGCCATGCTGGCATGGCTGCGAACGCCTGCCGGTTGAACACCGGTCGATACCTGCCACGCGGGCATGGCCCGGACCCGGCCCCGGCCCCGGCGCACACCAGGCGAACGCTTACCAGGATGCGCGCCAGGCCCGTGCCTGCGCCCGGATCCGGCGCCCGCGCTGCCACAGGGCAGAAGCACGCACCTGCGCCATCACGCCGTCCTTCCAGTTTTTCCAGCGCGGGTAGTTGCGGGCGAACCAGGCGAACTGCATCAGCGCGGGTTGCGTGAGCTGGAACAGACGCGCAACAATGGCCGTTCCCAGCAGCTTGGCGCCCACCAGCAGGACCAGCCCGGGCACGGTCTGCCCGATGCCAAAGAGGTACAGCGCGAGCAACTTGACCGGTAACAGCAACAGCACCGGCAGTCCGAACACCAGCAACGCGGCCCAGGGCGGCAGGCGCTGGATCCGGCGCTCGACCCGGGCCACGAACGGCAGCCGGCCCAGCCAGGCCAATCCGCGCGCCAGCGGCTCCCAGCCCCATTCCTCGAACAGCAGCAACAACGCGAGCAGCGCCGTCAACGCGTTGCGCAACAGGGCCTTCAGCAAAGACATGGCACGGCGCGGTCGGCAATGGGCAAAGTCAGCGCCTTCACACCACCAGCGGCTCTTCCTGCATCGCCTCGTTCTGCTCTTCGAGCATCTGCACCTGCCCCTGCCAGTAGTCGCTGGAGCCGAACCACGGGAAGTTGATCGGGAAGATCGGGTCGTCCCAGCGCCGGGCCAGCCAGGCGCTGTAGTGGATCAGGCGCAGCGTGCGCAGCGGCTCGATCAGCGCCAGTTCGCGCCGGTCGAAGTCGCGGAACTGCTCGTAGCCGTCGACCAGCGCGCCAAGCTGGCGCTGGCGCTGCAGGCGGTCGCCGCTGAGCAGCATCCACATGTCCTGCACCGCCGGCCCGGTGCGCGCGTCGTCGAGGTCGACGAAATGCGGGCCCGGGCCGGCGCTGGCGGGTGCGTCGACCGGCGTCCACAGGATGTTGCCGGGATGGCAGTCGCCGTGCAGGCGCAACACGCGGATCGCGTCGCGACCGCCGCTGCTACCGGGCCCGGCGCCGGCCAGGCAGGCGTGGCCACGGACCAGTTCGATCGCCTGCTGCGACAGGCGCGCCCAGGCCGACTGCACGTCCAGCGGCACCCGCTCGTTGGTGAGCAGCCACGCGCGCGGCTCGTCGCCGAAGGTCGACACGTCGAGGGCCGGTCGGCTCTGGAACGGCCGCGCCGCACCGACACGGTGTTGGCGCGCATGTAAACGCCCTAACCACTCCCTAACTTCGGCTTCGTCGAGCTGGGGGGGGCGCCCGCCGCGGCGCGGACTGACGCTGAAGGCAAAGCCGCCGAAGTGGTGCAGCGTCGTGCCGCCGAGCACCAGTGGCCCGACCGCCGGCACTTCGGCCGCCATCAGTTCATGGGAAAAGGCGTGTTCCTCCAGTATC
>JANLQZ010000556.1:0-5490 GCA_031368125.1 Betaproteobacteria bacterium | reverse complement strand
TTCTTCGCCGGCTACGGACGCCGCATCATGCCTGCCAGCGCCGGGCGCACCACGATGTGCCCGACTGAAATGGGTTATGACCCAGACGTGCCGCCGTGCCTGCGATTGCTCCCGATCGAGTCCCGCCTGCAACCGCAGGCGTTGATGGAATGGCGCATGGTGCCGGAGAAGTGGACGCGCGTCGATCTCGACGTCAACGATCCCCAGCAGCTGGCGGCAGCGCTCGAAATGGTCGCGCAGACCCGGCAGGTCACCAAGGAAGATGCCCAGGCACTGGGCCTGTGGGACCACGAGGACCCGGAAGACAACCCCCGCATCGATGCGCAGGGCCTGGTCGAAGTGCCTCGCTGGCGCCACGCGCTGATCAATATTGCCCATCCCTTGCTCAAGCAGGGGCTCGTCATTCTGGACACGCCTGGGCTCAATGCCATTGGCGCCGAGCCCGAACTCACCGTCAGCTTGCTGCCGCAGGCCCAGGCAGTGGTATTCATCCTGGGCGCCGACACCGGGGTCACCAAATCGGACATGGCGATCTGGCGCGAACACCTGGTTGTTGATTCGGATGGCGCTGACCTGCGCCTCGTGGTGCTCAACAAGATCGACACGTTGTGGGATGCGCTCAGCTCTCCGGCCCAGATCCAGGCCCAGATCGACCGCCAGTGCGCCTCGACCGCCGAGATTCTCGGTATTCCGAAGACCCAGGTGATTCCGGTGTCGGCCCAAAAAGGACTTGTGGCCAAGGTCACCGACGATGCCGAACTGCTCGCGGCCAGTTGCTTGCCGGCCCTTGAAGAAGCACTTGGTGCGGGCATCATGGGCCAGCGCCAGAAGATCCTGGGTGCGGCTGTCGCGGCCGGGATATCGAGCCTGCGTCTGGAGACCGGGCGCGTCATCAACATCCGCCGCCGGGATTTGGCCGAGCAGATGATGGAACTCAAGGGCCTGCAGGGGAAGAACGCCTCGGTCATCAAGCACATGCGCGCGCGCATTTCCCAGGAGCAGGCCGAATTCGACCTCAGCGGCGCGAAGATCCACGCGGTCCGCTCGGTGCACCTGAAGTTGCTGCGCGAAGTTTTCGACAGCCTGAGCGCATCCGCCCTGAAGGCCGAGATGGCACAACTGAATGCCGCGCTGCACCAGTCGGGCCTCAAGCTGGGTGTCAAGAAGACCTATGGCGAGACTTTTGACCGCCTGCGGGCGATTTTTCACAAGGTGCAGGCGCTGTGCAGCGAGATCCAGACCATGCTCGCCGCAACTTTTCGCCAGCTCAACGGCGAGCACGGGTTCTCGCTGCAGGCGCCGGCGGAGCCGCAGTTTGCGTCGTACCTGCAGGGCTTGGACATGGTTGAACGCGGACACCTGCAGTACCTCGGCGTGGTGAACACCTTTAGGCTGGCCCGGTCGGAGTTTGCCGACAAGCTTGTGCGCGCATTGGCGACGCGATTGCGGACGATCCATGAAACCGCACTGGGCGACGTCGAACTGTGGAGCAAGACCGCGGCGGCCCAACTCGACGCCCAATTGCGCGAACGGCGTCGCAACTTCGGACGTCGCATCGAGGCGATCGACCGCATTCAGCAGGCCACGGGCGGCCTGAATGACCGTATTGCGGAGATCCAATCCCAGGAGGCCACGTTGAGCGAACTCGAGGGCAAGCTCGGCGAGTTGACCAACTACCTGATTCGTGTGCGCGAGGTGCGCCGTACCAGTCCGGCTGCGCCACTGGCGGTAGCTTCCCTGCCGTCTTGACCGCGCCACTTGCACTGGCGCACCGTGTTGTGCGCTGGCAGGCGGTGCATGGCAGGAACAACCTGCCTTGGCAGACCACGCGTGACCCGTACCGTGTCTGGTTGTCCGAGGTCATGCTGCAACAGACCCAGGTCGCAACAGTCGTCGACTATTTCACGCGTTTTGTGAAGCGCCTGCCGGATGTCGCGTCGCTGGCTTCGGCCAGTCTGGACGAGGTGCTGGGTCTGTGGAGCGGCCTGGGTTATTACAGCCGCGCCCGCAATTTGCACCGATGCGCCGTCGAGGTGGTGCGTGCGTGGGGTGGGGAATTCCCGCGCCGTGCCGATCAACTGGAGACTTTGCCCGGCATCGGGCGCTCGACGGCTGCGGCCATCGCATCGATCTGCTTCGGTGAGCGCGTGGCGATCCTGGATGCCAATGTCAAACGGGTAGTCGCACGTCTGCTGGGCTTCGACGCCGATCTCGCGCTGGCGGCGAACGAGCGCCGGCTCTGGGACGCGGCGACCGGCTTGCTTCCGCGCCGGGATCTGGTCCACGCCATGCCCAGTTATACCCAGGCCATGATGGATCTCGGGGCGATCGTGTGTGTTTCGCGCCAACCCCAGTGCGGCCGTTGCCCGTTGGCGCGCGACTGCCAGGCCGCCCGGCTCGGCACGCCGGAAGCGTTTCCGGTCAGGACGCGCAAACTCAAGCGCAGCGCACAGTCGATCTGGTTATTGTGGGCCGAGCGCCGCGACGGCGCGGTGTGGCTGCAGCGACGACCCACGCCCGGAGTATGGGCTGGGCTTTATTGCATGCCGTGGTTCGACAACCGTGATGAACTGGTGTCCTCGGTTGCACGGCGTTACCGTGCCGCGCTGGCGGACCAACCACCTTTCAAACATGTGCTGACACACAGAGACCTGTACCTGCACCCGGTTCGCGTACGGGTGCCGCGTGACAGTCTGGATGCGACCGCGGGGCAGTGGTTCCCAACCGGTGACTGGCCTGGTCTGGGCCTGCCGGCGCCAGTGCGACGGCTGCTGCTTCATGCCTGCAGCCAGCCGAACGAGGTCGAAGGGTAACGTCCAGGCGTGGCGTCGAGTTCGCGGTGCCGGCTGAGTGTGGTCCATCGGTCTGCGAACATGCGGGTCAGTTCCTCCACCAGGTAGACCGAGCGGTGCTGGCCACCGGTGCAGCCGATTGCCACCGTGACATAACTGCGGTTGTCGTTGGTCAGAGAGTCGAGCCATTCGTCGAGAAACTGCGCAATATGGAGCATCATCTTGCGCACCTGCGCGTGTTGGCGGAAGAATTCGGCCACGGGCTCATCGCGTCCGTTCAACGCGCGCAGGTCGGGCTCATAGTGCGGGTTGGGCAACATGCGGACGTCAAACACAAAGTCGGCGTCTCCTGGAACCCCGCGCTTGAAGGCAAACGACTCGAACACCAGTGTCAAGTGCCCGCCCGGCACGACGATCAGCGAACGCACATAACGCTGCAGTTGCGACGGCCGGATCAAGCTGGTGTCGATCACGTGCGCGTGCTCGCGTAGATCGGCCAGCAGTTCGCGTTCCAGTTCGATCGCATCGACCAGCGCGCGCCGCTGGTCGGTCGAGGCGTCGTCCGGGTCGGACTGGGACAGCGGGTGCTTGCGCCGCGACTCCGAATACCGGCGCACCAGGGTGTCGGTGGTGGAGTCCAGGAACAGCGACTTGATGGTGACGCCGAGTTTGGCCAATGCGCGCAGCCGCTCGGGCACCTGGGGCAACGAGGCCGCGCTGCGAATGTCCATCGCGATCGCGACCCGGGTCGCAAGACGTTCTTGCTGCAGGGTGACGAACTGCAGCAGGAGTTCCGGGGGCAGGTTGTCGACACAGTAATACCCGGCGTCCTCCAGCGCATGCAACGCAACCGACTTGCCGGAACCCGACATGCCGGTGATCAGTATCAGTTCCAGGTCCATGGCAGTCACCTGTGGCATTTCACTGCTGCGACTGCAGCATTTCCTTCGCGTGTGCCAGCGTTGTATCGAGCAGCCGTTCGCCGCCCAGCATGCGCGCTATTTCCGCCACGCGCGGTTCGCCCTGTACCGCCGCCACCGAACTCAAAGTCGCCTTGCCACGCAGGTGTTTGGAGACCACCAGGTGGTGGTCGGCGCAGGCGGCTACCTGAGGCAGGTGGGTGACGGCCAACACCTGCCGGTCGATGCCGAGCTGTTTCATGAGCCGCCCGACGGTTTGCGCCACGGCGCCACCGACACCGGCGTCGACCTCGTCGAAGATCAGGGTCTGTGCCGTGCCCAACTGGCTGGTGGTCACTGCAATTGCCAGCGCCATGCGCGACAACTCGCCCCCGGAGGCGACTTTGGCGACCGGTCGCGGTGAACTGCCGGCGTGTCCGGCCACCAGAAAGGAAACGTCTTCGAGCCCACTTTGCATCGGCTGGGCTGCAGTCTGAAGCGCGACTTCAAAACGCCCGCCTTGCATCCCCAGGCCTTGCATGGCCTGCGTGATCGCCCGGGCCAGCAGCGGTGCAGACTTGGTTCGCGCCTTGGAGATGCTCCGCGCTTCGCGCAGGTAGGCGGCGTGTGCCGCCTGTTCAGCGGCCTCCAGCGCGGCCAGATCGGCGGCCGCATCCAGTCGGGCGAGTTCGGTTCGCCACGAGGCAAGCAATTGCGGCAACTCTGCCGGCGGGCGCTTGTAGCGCCGCGCGAGCGACATCCAAAGCGCCAGCCGCTGGTCCAGCTGCGCCAGACGCTGCGGGTCGGGCTCGGTTTTTCTGAGGTAGGACCTCAGCGAATGGACAGCGTCTTCGACCTGCGCCAGGCTCGACGCCAGCACCTCGGCAACGGCCTGGAAGCCCGGCTCCAGGTGTTGCTGCTGGTGCAGCAGCTGGAGCGCGGCGCTGAGCGCGCCCGCGGCGCCTTCGTCGTTGGCCTGCAGGGCCTCCAGCGCGCCCTGCGCCGCATCGAGCAGCGATTGCGCGTTCGACAGGCGCCCGTGGTCGGTATTGAGTTCATCCCATTCATCGGCGCGCGGGCCCAGCCGGTCGACCTCGCCGATTTGCCAGATCAGCCGTTCCCGCTCGCGCTGCAGGGAATCCTGCGCCGCCAGCGCGTCGGCCAGCGACTTCTGCGCCTCCCGCCAGTGTTGCCAGCAGCCCGCCATGGCGCTGCAATCCACGCTGGCATACGCGTCGAGCAAGCCGCGCACGGCCTCGGGCCGGGTCAGGCTCTGCCACGCATGTTGGCCGTGGATGTCGATCAGCTGTTCGCCGCATTCGCGCATCTGCGTCGCGGTGGCGGGGCTGCCGTTGACCCAACCCCGGCTCTTGCCCTGCAGGTCCACCGTGCGGCGCATCAGCAGCGCATCGCCGTGATCGAAGCCGGCGTCATCGAGCCACTGCACCAGCGTCGCGGGGCAGTCGAATTCGGCGCTCACATCGGTCCGCGTCGCACCCTCGCGGACGGTGCCGGCGTCCGCCCGCGCACCAGTGACCAGTTGCACGGCGTCGATCAGGATCGACTTGCCCGCGCCGGTTTCCCCGGTAAGAACCGTGAACCCGGATGCCAGGTCGAGGTCAAGCTCGCCGACGATCACGAAATCGCGAAGAACGATACGTCTGAGCCCCACGGTCAGGCCACTCCTTCGTTCCAGTGCAGTTTCTGGCGCAAGGTATCGAAGTAACTCCATCCACGCGGATGCAGGAAACGCGCCCGGTGCTGGGAGCGTGACACGATGATCCGGTCGCCATGCAGCA
>JANLQZ010000553.1:0-3421 GCA_031368125.1 Betaproteobacteria bacterium | reverse complement strand
GTACAGCACCTGCGCATCTTCCCGCACCACGAAGTGCGTCAGCAACGACACCGGTTCGCCCTTGCCGGGCAGGTTGTAGAAGGTGCTCATGGGCACCTGCACCTCATAACCCACGCCATGGCATTCCACCAGCACCTGCGGGGGATTCTTGTCGCCGAGCGTGCCTGTCAACTTGCCTATCATTGCCGGTACCGTCCTTGCCTATGATGGGGGCCTTTGCGGCCCATCCTGCTGGAATTATCGACTTGATCCTCCGACACCTGTTCTCTCCGCCCAACAACACCCGCCTGACGAACCTGTGCGGCCCGATGGACGAGCACCTGCGCACCATCGAGGCGGCATTTCAGGTCAGCATCGCGCACCGGCACGAGCAGTTCAAGGTGGACGGCAACAAGGTGCGGGCCAAGCGGGGCATGGAGATGCTGCAGGCGCTGTACGAGATCGCCCAGCGGCCGATCGAATCGGCCACCGTGCAGCTGATGCTGGCCGGCGACGCGGACATGGATGCCGACGGGTCCCCGGTGTTGCAGACGCGACGTGCCGACCTGCGGGCCCGCACGCCCAATCAGGCCACCTACCTGGCCAACATCACCAGCCACGACATCACATTTGGAATCGGACCGGCCGGCACCGGAAAGACCTACCTTGCCGTCGCCTGCGCGGTCGACGCCCTGCAGCGCAGCGCCGTGCAGCGCATCGTGCTGACGCGCCCGGCGGTGGAGGCGGGCGAGCGGCTGGGGTTCCTGCCCGGCGACCTGAGCCAGAAGATCGACCCCTATCTGCGCCCGCTCTACGACGCGTTGTACGACCTGATGGGGTTCGAGCAGGTGCAAAAGGCATTCGAGCGCCAGGCGATCGAAATCGCTCCGCTGGCCTTCATGCGCGGGCGCACGCTCAACAACGCGTTCATCATCCTGGACGAAGCACAGAACACGACGCCAGAACAGATGAAAATGTTCCTGACCCGGATCGGTTTTGGCGCCAAGGCGGTTGTCACGGGCGACGTCAGCCAGATCGACCTGCCCAAGACCCAGCTCAGCGGGTTGATCGATGCCGAACGCGTGCTCAGAAGGGTCAAGGGCATCGCCATTTGCCGCCTCACCAGTGCCGATGTGGTGCGCCATCCGCTGGTGGCGCGCATCGTCGACGCCTACGGCATGCTGGGCCAGGACCGGGCGCCGCCGGAGCTGGCGATCCTGCCCCGGAGCGCGACGCGCAAGAAGGCGCCCTGAGGCGAGGCCATTGGTGCTCAAGCAACTCGCGTTGTCGCTGCAATTCGCCCGGTTGCCGGACGCGGCACTGCACCGAGCCGCCCTGGCGCGCCACCAGGTGCGGCGCTGGATCCGCCACGCGCTGGAGCGCGATGCGGAGATCACGGTGCGTATCGTGGATGCGAGCGAAGGCCAGGCGCTGAACCGCGACTACCGGCACAAGGACCATGCCACCAACGTGCTGACTTTTGGCTACTCGCTCGAGCCGCTGTGTGCCGACCTCGTCCTGTGCGCACCGGTGGTCGCGCGTGAGGCGCAAGCGGCAGGTATGCCGCTCGAGCGGCACTATGCCCATCTGGTGGTTCACGGTACCTTGCATGCGCAGGGTTGGGACCACGAAACCAGTGCGGCCGATGCCCGTGCGATGGAAGCGCGCGAAGTCGACATTTTGGGCCGACTTGGTTTGCCCAACCCGTATTCCTGAAGCAGGGTCCGGCCGCCCTGGGGGACGGTCCAGACACTAGTCGCCAGGACGATGGAACCAGCACCGGCACCGGTACCTTTGTCATGCCGGGCTTGATCCGGCATCCATGGGGTCGGGGGCGTGGATTGCGGATCGAGTCCGCAATGACAGGTGGAACATATTGCACTTGGTGTTTTGCTGTTTCCAACTCACGACGCGCCCGAACCAGGCGGCACGATGTGCAGCGGTATCGTCACCGGCCCGTCGTTGACGAGCGCGACCTTCATGTCGGCGCCGAACTTCCCGGTTTGGACCACCGCATGCGCCGCGCGCGCCTGGACGACGAAATAGTCGTACATCCGCTCGCCTTCGCGGGGCGGCGCGGCAGCACCAAATCCTGGGCGGTTGCCGCCCGAGGTGTCGGCCGCCAGCGTGAACTGGCTGACCACCAGCAGGCCACCTGCGACATCCTGCAGGCTCAGGTTCATCTTGCCGGCGACATCACTGAAGATGCGCAACTTGAGTATCTTGGCCAGCATCCGGTCGGCCTGCTTCTCGGTGTCGCCCCGCTCGGCGCACAACAGCACCAGCAACCCGGCGCCAATATGGCCGACCAACAACTCGCCGACCGTCACCCTGGCCTCGCTGACACGCTGCAACACGGCTTTCAAATCAGGTCCCTGGGGTCGTCGAAATGCGCCTCGACGTCACTGGGCAGGAGCTGTATCGTGGCGCGCAGTCCGGGTACCGCGCTCATCAGGGCCTGCTCCACGCTGCTACGCAATGCGGCAGCGCGTCCGAGCGACCAACCGGCAGGCATGTGCATGTGCAGGTCGACGAAACGCCGTTGCCCGGAACGGCGCGTGCTGACATGGTCGAAGCGGATCGTAGGATGGTCGAACTCGGCCAGGGTCGATTGGATCTGCTGCATCACGGCCGGCTCGACCGCCTCGTCCATCAACCCCTGCGACGAGCGCCACAACAGGTGCGCACCCTCGCGCAGGATGTTGACCGCCACCCCGATGGCCACCAGCGCGTCGAGCCACAACCACCCGGTCAACGCCACCAGCGTGATGCCGATCACCACGCCAACCGAGGTCCAGACATCGGTCACCAGGTGCTTGGCATCCGCCTCCAGCGCGATCGAGCGGTGCGTGACTGCCGCCTCGAACATCACCCGGGCCAGCAGCCAGTTGATGCCGGAGCTCAACACCGACAGCGCGAGCCCCCATCCCACCGAAGTCAACGGTTGCGGATCGAACAGCCGGTGGCCCGCGGCCCAGATGATGCCGGCGGCCGCTCCGATGATCAGGATGCCCTCGAAACCGGACGAAAAATACTCGGCCTTGTGGTGCCCGTACGGATGCTCCGCGTCGGCCGGCCGTTGCGCGATCGTGACCATCACCAGCGCAAAAATGGCACTTGCCAGATTGACGAACGACTCCATCGCGTCCGACAACAAACCAACCGAATCGGTGACGACCCACGCCAGAGTCTTGAGCGTGATCGTCACGACGGCAGCCGCCACCGAAGCCCAGAGCAGGCGCTGCGGGGTCAGGAAGCGGCTGGGCAGCATTGGCATGCGCGCATTGTCTTCGATGAGGCATGCAGGGCGGTCCCGCGCGCCGGCCGACGTGCAAGAATGAGGCCATGTTCCATCGCTTGAAACGACATGCTCCGTGGGTCGCCGGCTGGCTCGCGGCCTCGCTGCTTGGCGCGCTGCTGCTGGCGCGCGCGGAACTGACCC
>JANLQZ010000524.1:0-1616 GCA_031368125.1 Betaproteobacteria bacterium | reverse complement strand
GGGTGCAAGGCGCGGTTATAGCGCCAAGCGCGAATAACGGACCCGGATCGGCAACTCGGGTAAACCGCCCTGCCGGTGGCCCGGCGCGCGGGGCGCCATCGCGACCGGCACGGTCAGGCTCCAGACCACCGCGACCAGCGGCGCCGCATCGGGTTCAGCGTGGTCCAACCCGGACGGCAGCTTCACCAACAGCCGTGTGCCGTCGTCGGAGAGCTTCAGGCAGGGCGTCGCTGGGGTGTCCGGAGCGCCGCCATGCTCTACCGCGGCGTGCGCGGGAACCCCGGGGCGCTCGAGCAGGCACGCATTGGCCACCCCGGCGGACAGGGCAAACAGCCACACCATCAGCAGCAGCCATGCGGTGTGGCGTTTGAAGCGGGTGTTGGAAGTGGATGGCATGTGGGATGCGAATGAATTACGAGGGCAGTCTATACAGGCGCTGCGACAGTGTTTTGACCGTCGTCAATCAAACGCCTGCTCGAAGCTGGCCTCGGCGACCTGTTGCGATACGCTGCACGCACAGACGCTGGTGGTGTCGGCCCTCTGGTGATGGCCGCGCGCAATGGATGCAGGGTCCGGGCGTTGCGCTGCTTGTTCACACGCGCATCATGCGGTCGAACGGCTTGACCTATCTGTGCGCTGGCACACACACGATCCGGATCGCGGCTCTTGGCATCCGTGGGGGGACGCGACGGTGAGATCCTTCGAGGCTTTGTTGTTGCTGGCCAATCTGCTGGCCATGCTGGTGCTGGCGGTGCCTTTGCACGGCGCGATGCGCTGGTTGCGCCTTGCCGCGCCGGCGGCGCGGCTGGTGGCCGTGGCACAGGTCGTCGCGCAGGGGCCGCGCTGGCAGATTGTGCCGGCCTACGTGCTGGCCGGGCTGTTCTTTGTGGTCTGGCTGCTGAACATCACCAGCGCGGGTGTACCCACGGCGCGGAAAGCACCCTGCCGGTTTGCAGCCGCTGCGGGCATCGGTCTGGGCCTGCTGGGGCTGGTCGTCTCCACGACGCTACCGGTTGTATTGCCGGTGTTCCGTTTTGCGTCCCCGGGCGGGCCGTACGCAATCGGCACCCTGACCTACCACTGGGTCGACACCGGTCGGCGCGAGATTTTCGCCACTTCACCGCAGGCCCGTCGCGAACTGGTGGACCAGCTCGGCGCGGTGAACCGCGCCGACCCGAACGGCATCCTGGCTGCTCGGCTGGACCTGCGGCGCGCCGGCGCCTTCGCCTTCGGTATCTCGCTGGGCGGCATCGTTGTGGGCGAAGTCTGCCGGCTGGAGCCGCGCCTGCGGGCGTGGCTGGTCATGGACGCCCCCATGCCCGCCGACGTGGTGCAGGCGGGCCTGCGGCAGCCGGCCATGTGGATCACCCGGGACGCCGCATCCATGCGGCAGGAAGGCTGGTCACGGGCCGACATCGACCAGCACCAGACCAGCATGCGCTCCGTGTTCGAGGGATTGCCCGGTGACGGCTACCTCGTGCGGGTGCGGGGAATGTTTCACGCCAACCTGATGGACATTCCGTATTTTTCTCCGCTGATGCCCTGGCTGGGTGTCACCGGGCCGATCGACGCACAACGCGCGCACGCCATCATCAACGCCTATTCGACGGCCTTCT
>JANLQZ010000520.1:0-2057 GCA_031368125.1 Betaproteobacteria bacterium | reverse complement strand
GCACCGCGGCGCCGATCAGCGTCTGCGGACCAGCGGGCCGGCGCGTGCCCATCAGAGCATGCCGGCCAGGTGCATCGTGCCGCGCAGCGATGCGAATTCGCTGTCGACAAAATCGTCGAAGGCCTTGCCTGTCATCAGGGCAGGAGTCCAGCCGTTCTTCTCCAGGTCGTCGGCCCAGGACTTGGACTTGGTGGCCTTGACAATGATGTCGGTCAAGGCGGCGCGCTGGTCGGCCGAAATGCCAGGCGCGCCGTAGACACCGCGCCAGTTGCCCAGCACCACGTCGTAACCGCTTTCACGCATCGTCGGCACGTTGATGCCCGGCAGGCGCTTCTCCGATGTCACGCCGATGGCGCGCATCTTGCCGGCCTTGATGTATTCGGCGAACTCGCTGTAACCGCTGCCACCGACCGTCACGTTGCCGCCGAGGATTGCGGCCGTGGCCTCACCGCCGCCGCGGAAGGCGACGTAGTTCACCTTCTTCGGGTCGACACCGACCTTGCCGGCCAGCATCGAAGCCGATATGTGTTCGGTCGAACCCTTGGAGCCACCACCCCACTTGACGCTGCCCGGGTCTTTCTTGAGCTGCTCGACCACGTCCTTCATGGTCTTGAGGGGCGAGTCGGCCGGCACCACGAACACGTTGTATTCGCTCGTCAGGCGCGCGATAGGCGTCACCTTGTCCAGGCCGACCGCCGGCTTGCTGGTGATGATGCCGCCCAGCATCACCGCACCCATCACCATCAGCGCGTTGCCGTCGCCCTTGCTGGCGTTGACGAACTGGGCCAGGCCGATCACGCCGGCCGCGCCGCCCTTGTTGTCGTACTGGACCGTGTCCACGGCTTTCGCGTCGAGCATCGCCTTGCCCAGCGCGCGGCCGGTGGAATCCCAGCCGCCACCGGGGTTGGCCGGAATCATCATCTTGATATTGGCCGCCGCGTGGGCGGTCAGTGGCAGGGTGCCGGCGGCGGCAAGCGCGGCCAGGGATTTGAGGAAGGTATCGCGACGCATGGTGGTCTCCGGGTATTGAAAAACCACCCTATGATGCACGACCAGCCTGTCATTTGGCTGTCCGAAACCATTAGGGTAATCACCAAGTCGTGTCCATGCGCCTGCTGCTGATCGAGGACGACGCCGCCCTGCAAATCACGCTGCACCGCGCCCTGGAGCGCAAGGGAATCCGGGTCGAGTTGTGTGCCGATGGCGGCCTGGCGCTGGCGCGGTGGCGCGCGGTCGCGCCGGATGTCGTGGTGCTCGACCTGAGCCTGCCAGGACTCGACGGACTCGAAGTGCTGGAACGCGCCAGAAGCAGCGGACTGGCCACGCCGGTGCTGATACTCACGGCCCGCGGCACGGTGGGCGACCGCGTCATCGGCCTGAACACCGGCGCCGACGACTACCTGGCCAAACCCTTCGACCTCGACGAGCTGGAGGCGCGCATTCGCGCCCTGCACCGGCGGGCAGCGGGCGTCGGCGAAGACAGCCAGGCCGAACCGCGCCAATGGGGGCAACTGCGGCTCGATGCCGACAGCGGCGCGGTCTACCACGGACACCAGGTGCTGGACCTGTCGCCGCGCGAGTCGCGCCTGTTGCGGGCGTTGATGGCACGCGCAGGTCGCGCCATCTCGAAGGAGCAGTTGTTGGGCATCGTCTTCCCCGGCGAGTCCGAGTTGCGCCATGAGGCGGTCGAAGTGGTGGTGTACCGCCTGCGCAAGAAACTCGCCGACACCGGCGCCACCGTGATGACGCTGCGCGGCCTGGGCTACCTGCTGAAGCCCGGCGCCTGACATGCAACACATGCCGCGTGGGAGCCAATGCGCCAGGCAGGTGGCACCGGCCGTTGTCGGCCCTTTGCGGACGTTGGTTCTTGATCGCCAATTACATCTCGTTGGCGCGCCTCGCGCCAGGCGGTACCCGGCGGTGGCTCATGCTGGGGCGGTCTACGCTGAACGCGTCGACTGCCCTGCGGTACTCGCCCATGGGTCGGGCCGCGGAACTCGCTGCGTTCGCTGCGCTCTCTACGCTCAGACAGCCGCGGCCAGAATGACAACGAAGCG
>JANLQZ010000468.1:0-3966 GCA_031368125.1 Betaproteobacteria bacterium | reverse complement strand
GATTGCGCACCTGGTGCCGGGCACGGGCGCCAGCCCCAAAGCCAGCGACAGCGTCAAGGTGCACTACCGCGGCGTGTTGGCCGACGGGCGGGAGTTCGACAGTTCCTACAAGCGCAACGCACCGGCCACTTTCCCGCTGGGGCGGGTCATCCCCTGCTGGACCGAGGGAATGCAGAAAATGAAGGTTGGCGGGAAGGCGACGCTGACCTGCCCGCCCGCCACCGCCTATGGTGAGCGCGGCGCGGGCGCCGCCGTGCCGCCCAACGCGACACTGAGTTTCGAGATCGAGCTGCTTGCTATAGAAAAGTGAGCTGCTGTGCTGGCCGCGGCCGGCGCTGTTGCGTCCCGGCGGTGGACGCGTTATCCTCAAATCGCATGACGGTCAACCTGGTCGATCCACTGGAGGTGCAATATGTACAAGCGAATTTTGCTGGCCTATGACGGTTCCGAATCGGGGCAGAAGGCGCTGCTGGACTGCAAGGACCTGGTGCAGTGGAGCGGTCCACGCTCACGCTGGTGGCCGTGATGCCGCACCACATCGATTTCATCGGCGCCGAAGGCGGCTTTTACGATCCGAAGATCACCGAGCGCGAAAAGGAGAACTACAAGACCACCCTGGAGCAGGGCTTGCGGGTGTTGTCCGAAGCTGGAAACCAGGCCAGCGGCGAGGTGCTGGTGGGCGACACCGTGACCGAGATCACGGGTTACGCGCGCAAGATCAACGCCGACCTGATCGTGGTCGGGCACAAGCACCTCGAAGGCTGGGCGGCGCGCTGGTGGCGCGGTTCGAGTTCAGGCGCCCTGATCGAACATGCGCACTGCAGCGTGCTGGTGGCGATCACCGCCTGAATTCCGGCGCCGGGCACCGGTCTTTCACCAATCTTCCTTGACCGCCAGCACGGCATCGGAGCCGGCGGCCGCACGCGCCGCCAGCCAGGCGGTGCCGGTGCCGGCCACCACCATCGCCAGACCCAGCCCGGCCAGGCGGGCCCATGGCACCAGCAGGTCCATGGTCCAGTGAAAACTCTGCGGATTGACCACGTGCACCAGGATCACGCTGACGGCCAGGCCCAGGCCGAGCCCGGCCAGTGAACCGACCACCGTCCAGGCCAGGCCTTCGGCGGCCACCAGCGTCAGGATCTGGCGGCGGGTCAGTCCCAGGTGCACCAGCAGGCCGAACTCCTTGCGCCGCGCCAGCACCTGGGCGCTGAAGTTCGCCGCCACGCCGAACAACCCGATCGCGATCGCCACCGCCTGCAGCCAGTAGGTGACGGCGAAGCTGCGGTCGAAGATGCGCAACGACACGGCGCGGATCTCGCCCGCGCTGGCGAATTCGATCAGCGCCGCGCCGCCGTTGGCCTGTGCCGCCTCGCGCACCGCCCGCTGCACCGCGCTGCTGTCTGCGCCCGGCACCAGCGACAGCGCGATGTCGTTGGCCCGGCGGTCGCCGCTCAGGCGCTCGAAGTCGCGACTGTCGATCGCGATCGAGCCGAACTGGCGGGCGTAGTCGCGCCACACGCCGGCCACGAAAAAGGTGGTCGCACCAGGGGCCGGCGCCATGCCCGTGGTCGACCCGGCGAACACGTCCGACAGCGGCTTGAAGCTGCTGCCCGGGGCCGCTGCGTACAGGTCCACCATCGGTTCGCTGACATACACCGCAACCGCCCCGGCGGGCACCACCAGCGGCTCGCCCACCAGCGGCAGCGTGCGCCGCGGGTCGCCGAGGTTGCGCGACACGAGCGCCACCGCCGGCCGGGACGGCTCCAGCACCAGCAGCTGCAGGCGCTGCGTGGAGACGCCCATGACGCCGGGAAGCTGCCGCACCGCGCTGACGAACTCGGGCGTGAAATAGGCCGTTTCGCCGGCGCCGCCACCGCTGGCCGTGCGCACGTACAGGTCGGCCGGCAACACGATGTCGAGCCACTCGGTGACTGACGCCCGAAAACTGGCCACCATCACCGTCAGCGCCACGGCCAGGCTCAGCGAGGCGACCACACCGCTGACGGCGACCGCGGCACTGGCGCGAACCCGGCGGGCGCGTTCGATCGCCAGCATCGGCAGCAGCCAGCGCGAGAGGGCCGGCGCGAGCCGGTCGTACAACAGCGCGATCAGCGCCGGCAACGCGCTGATGCCGCCCACCAGCAGCAGCGCGATCGCCGCATAAGCGGCCAGCGGCAGGCCGAAGACCGGTGGCGCCAGCGCCAGCGCCAGACAGGCGACCAACAGCGCGATGGCGATGCGCGGGTGGTCGCGCTCGCCCGGTTGCAGACCCAGGCCCTTGAGGGTCTGCGCCGGCGGCAGTTGTTGCGCGGCCCGCGCCGGCACCCATCCGCCCACCAGCGCGGCCGCAACGCCGAGCGCGCCGTAACCGAAGGCCGCCGCGCCGTCCCATTGCAGGGTCGGCGCGACGCCAGGGAAATAACCGCCGCCCAGGTCACCCCCCAGGAATCCCAGTGCCAGCCAGGCCAGGCCGGTGCCCAGTGCCACACCGGCCAGGCTGCCCACCGTGCCCAGCAGCAGCGACTCGACCAGCACCAGTTGCAGGCGCTCCCGTCCCGACAGCCCGAGCACGCCCAGCAGGGCAAACTGCTGGGCGCGTTTGGAGACGCTGAGCGCCAGCACCGAAAACACCAGGAATGCGCCGGTGAACAGCGCCACCAGCGCCAGTACCGTCAGGTTGACACGGTAGGCGCGCGACAGGTTGCTGATGCGCTCGGTGGCGTCGCCAGGCTGCGCCAGCGACAGGTTGGCGCTCCACAGCGGATCGGCACGCAGCGCCGCCACGAAGGCCTGGCGGTCGGCACCCGGCTGCAGGCGCAGGTCGATGCGCGACAACTGCCCGGTCTTGCCGAACAGCTCCTGCGCGGCCGCGATGTCCATCACCGCCAGCGGCGGACCGCCGGCGCCCACGCGCCCGGCCACCTGCACCGACGCCAGCGACATGCCGCTTTGCAGTTGCACCGTGGCCGGTGTGGCGTCGCCCACCAGCACCATGGCCGCGGCGTTGAGGAACACCGTGTTCGGGGCAAACAGCGCAAACCGGTCCGTGCCGGCCGTCGGCACCGGCATCAGCGCAGGCGCGACGCGCCCCACATCGAGCGCGTCCACACCGACCACGCGCAGGCTGACCCGCCTGCCCGTGGGGCCGACGGCATTGGTGGCAAGTTCGAGCACCGGCGACGCGACGGCGACACGCGGGTCGCCGGCCACGCGGGCGTACAGCGCTTCGTCGAAGCTGCCCTGGGCGGCGCGCAGCTCCAGGTCGGGCTGGCCGTTGACCGACCGCACCGCCTGCGAGAACTCGCTCAGCGCCGAGGCATTGATCAGCGCCACCGAAAACGCCAGCGCCACACCGAGCATGACTGCCGCCACGGCGGCCGCGTTGCGCCAAGGATGGTGGACCAGCTCGCCCCAGGAGAATGTTTTCAGCAGCGCGCGCACGAGACAGTATATTGAGCGGCTCGCCTTTGTTCCTGTGTGATTCACCAACCCCGCCTGTCGAGGACTTCCCGGATGCCCCAACTGCCCACCTTTGTCGACGTCATATCCGCCGCGCACCGGCTGCGGGGCCACGCGCTCCAGACGCCGGTGCTGCGCTCGACCACGCTGGACCAGCGTCTGGGGGCGCAGGTCTTCCTCAAATGCGAAAACTTCCAGCGCATGGGGGCGTTCAAGTTTCGTGGTGCGTTCAATGCGTTGTCGCGCTTCGACGAGGCGCAGCGCCGGGCCGGCGCGATCGCGTTTTCGAGCGGCAACCATGCCCAGGCGATCGCGTTGTCGGCCCGCCTGCTGGGCATCCCCGCGGTGATCCTGATGCCGGTCGACGCGCCCCAGGCCAAGGTGGACGCCACCCGCGGTTACGGCGGCGAGGTGGTCCTGTTCGACCGTTTCAAGCAGGACCGGGAGCTGCTGGCGCGCGAACTCGCGGCGCAGCGCGGCATGACGCTGATCCCGCCGTTCGACCAT
>JANLQZ010000601.1:0-11931 GCA_031368125.1 Betaproteobacteria bacterium | reverse complement strand
CGGCGGTCTGCACCGCAAAGTCCAAAGACTTCGGTTTCGCTTAAGGGGGCACAACGCATGCGGAGCCCCCGCTGCGTTGCTTCCTCGTGCGTCCCGGTCAGGAGACGATTGGCCAACGCCGGAACTGTAACTGCAAAAACCGGCTTTTCGGGGGGTGCAAGTGGCGCGTCAGTAAAATCAGGGTTAATACCGACCTGCCTCTCAACCCTGCAACAAGCGGAGCTCCCCCACCATGTCCCTGGACAAAGTCACCCCTGGAAACAATGTGCCAGACTCGTTCAACGTGATCATCGAGATCCCGATGAATGCCGACCCGGTGAAATACGAGGTGGACAAGGCATCCGGCGCGATTTTTGTGGACCGCTTCATGAGCACCTCGATGCATTACCCGACCAATTACGGCTATGTTCCAAAAACCATCAGCGGCGATGGTGATCCGGTCGATGTGCTCGTGATCACGCCGGTACCGCTGATTCCGGGCGTCGTCGTCACGTGCCGGCCGATCGGCATATTGAAGATGCAGGACGAAGCCGGGGAAGACGGCAAGGTTCTTGCGGTGCCGGTCGACAAGATCCTGTCGATCTACAGCCAATGGCAGAAGCCCGAAGACCTGAATCCGCTTCGACTCAAGACGATCGCGCATTTTTTCGAGCACTACAAGGATCTCGAAGTCGGCAAGTGGGTCAAGATCGTTGGTTGGGAAGGTGCTGACTCGGCGCGCAAGGAGATCATGGACGGCATTGCCAGCTACAACCGGCAGCACGCCTGAGCCACCCGCCCCGGATCAGCGGTGTGGATCCGGGAAGATCGCGCCATGCAGCCCGGGCTTGCGCTCGAAACGCCGCCATTGCCCTTCGGGCTGCGCCAGGCGGTCCGCCACCGCCCACCACGCGCTCGGGTTCAGCCCGAGGCCGACATGGCTGGCGACCACTTCGATATTCTCGGCAAGCGGGTTGTCCTTGCATGGCGCCTGAATGCTGGCCTGCCACGCGACGATGCCGTCGGTACGGGAAAAAACCGAGGTCGTGGGCGCCGAGGGGGCCCGTGGCAGATCGTAGCGGGCGGTCTCGTGCGCAATGTCGCGTCCGCTCGTGAGTTCGTAGATGTGCCAGGCGTTGGTGCTCCTGTGGGAGCCGGCAAACGGCGTGCCGAGGGTGATGACGCTGCGCACGTGATCCGGCATTTCCTTGGCCAGTTCCCGCGCGTAGATTCCGCCCAGGCTCCAGCCGATCAGGCTCACGCGCCGGCCGGTGGCGGCAACGGCTTCCTCGATCTGCCATTTGGCGGTCTCGAGCACGCCCGCACGCGGCCCGAAGTTGAATCCCTGGTTCCAGCCTGACACGCCGTAACCCAGGCGCTCGAGGTAGCTGCGCAATGGCACGGTCGATGCGTCACTGGCCGACAGGCCCGGGAATACGATCACCGGGTGGCCATCTCCGGTGGGCGCGCGTTGCAACGTGAACCACGCCGGAAGGATCGCGCCGAACTCCCATGGCCCCCGGAATTCCATGGCCAGCAGCCAGGGACTGGGCGCCGGATGTTTTTCGGAACTCGACTTGCCGGCCACCTCTAGCTGCCCTTATTCGTGAGGCCCAGGCGCTCAATCGTCGCCTTTTCGGACGCGAAGCTGTCGCGCGCGAACCTGGTGTACGCGTCGGTGCTCATATAGATGACGGACTGGTCGTATTTGTCGAACACGCCCAGCACTGCCGGGTCCTCCAGTGTCTTGCGGAACGCATCGTGCAGGGTCTTGACGACGGCCGGATCCATGTTTTTGGGGCCACAGACGCCAAAAGGCGAATCAGAGACGGTCTGGTAACCCAACTCATCGAGGGTTGGCACGTTGGGCCAGCGTTTGGTGCGTTTGCTGCCGTAGGTGGCCAGCAGGCGCAGCTTGCCCGCGTCCACATGCGGACCCCAGCCGGTGGCATCACTGGCGGCCATGATGTGGCCGCCCAAAACCGCCTGCATATTGTCGGCATTGCCCTTGAACGGCACGTGGATCAGCTTGATGCCGGCGCGTTGCGCGAACTCCTCGACCGCCAGATGGGGACTGGTGCCGGCGCCGGTCGAGCCATAGGTGAGTTTTTCCGGGTTGGCCTTCGCAAACGCCACCAGATCCTTGATGGTCTTGAGCGATGAGTCGGCCGGCACCACCAGGCCGAACGTGTAGCCGGTCAGACAGGCGATCCAGGTGAAGTCCTTGAGGGTGTCGAACTGGGTCTTTTGCATGTGCGGAAAGCGGAACACGCCGTGTGGCAACTGCGCCAGCGTGTACCCGTCGGGCTTGGCATTGACCAGTTCGTTGGCGCCCAGCATGCCGCCGGCGCCGGGTTTGTTCTCGATGACGATGGCTTGTCCGAGCGCTTTTGCGGCGCTTTCGGCAATCGCGCGCATGACCACGTCGGTCGAGCCGCCAGCCGGCCAGGGACAGATGTATTTGATCGGGCGCGCCGGAAAGGCTTGCGCATGTGCCAGGCGCGGAAAGCCTGCGGCAGCGGCTGCGGTGGCGGATGCGGTCAGGAAGACGCGGCGGCTCGGGTGGCGGATCGTCATGGCATTCCTTTTCCAAAAATTTGTCCGCATTCTAGGCAGCGGTTCGTCGCACCCACACGTGCTCGGCCACTTTGGTGAATTTTCGTGTCGCGCCAGCGACTCGGGGCAACTGGCGCGCCTTTGCATAATTGCCGCTCGCCATTTCCACCATCCACCATGACGCGGGGACCCTCCATGACACTCAAACTCTGTGGCTTCTCGGCCAGCAACTACTACAACCAGATCAAGCTGCAGCTTTTGGAGAAAGACGCGCCGTTCGAGGAGGATCTGGTTTCCACGGGCACGTCGGAGCCCCGCCTGCTGGAGCGCTCGCCGATGGGCAAGGTACCGTTCCTCGAGACCGAGCACGGCTGTATTTCGGAATCCTTGGCCTGTGCCGAATACATCGAGGCGGTCTATCCGCAGCGTCCGCTCTTGCCCGCGGATGCCTTTGCGGCGGCCAAAGTGCGCGAATTGGTGGTGTATATCGAGTTGCACCTGGAACTGGTCGCGCGCGAGTTGTATTCAGAGGCCTTTTTTGGCGGCAAGGTCAGCGATCTGACCAAGGATCGGGCGCGTGTGTTGCTCACGCGGGGTGCCGCGGCATTTTCAAAGATTGCCCGTTTTTCTCCGTATGTGGCGGGCGACCAGTTCACACTGGCGGATTGTGCGGCGATCGTGCATTTGCCAATCGTCACGGGGGCGTCCAAACTCATTTACGGCGAAGACCTGCTGGCGGCGATGCCGGTAAAGGATTATGTGCGCGCCATGGGGAGCCGGCCGTCGGTGGGCCGCGTCAACGACGACCGCAAGGTGGACACGCAGCGCCTGCTGGCGGCCCAGAAGGCGAAACAGCAATAGCCGTTGCCGGACCGGCTCCTCACGCTGGGGCGTCCTTGAACGGGTTGCGTTGCTCCAGTTGCTCCATGTAGTTGTCAATGCCGTCGCCTTCGCGCCGAAGGAATTTCTCCACCGCATCGGCAAACGACGGGTGCGCCAGCCAATGCGCGCTGGTGGTCTTCACTGGAAGCAGGGCACGCGCCATCTTGTGTTCACCCTGGGCGCCGCCTTCGAAGCGCTGGTAGCCGTTCGCGATGCACCATTGCAGTGGCTGGTAATAACATGCCTCGAAGTGCAGGCAATCGACGCGCTCGAGCGCGCCCCAATAACGCCCATAGGCGACCCGCGCGGACGCTGCGTCGGCGCCTGGGTCATTGAGAACGATCAGGCTGGCCGCGATCGGTCGTCCCGCCCGTTCGCCCACGAACAGCAACCAGTTGTTCGCCATGTCGCGCGCCATCCGATGGAAGAAATCGCGACTCAGGTACGGCGCGTTGCCGTGTTCGTAGTAGGTCCGCTCGTAACAGCGGTAGAAGAAATCCCATTCGGCTGCGCTGATGCCGTCGCCGACCGACGCGTGAAACGCGACGCCGGCCTGAGTTACCTTGCGCCGCTCCTGGCGGATTTTCTTGCGCTTGTCCTGGCTCAGCGAGCCCAGGAAGTCATCGAAATCCCGGTAGCCGGGCACTTGGTTGGTCCAGTGGAACTGGACGTTGTGGCGCAGCATCATGCCGGCGGCCGAACATGCGGCAACGTCTGCTTCGCTGGCGAACAGCACATGCAGCGAGGACAGACCGGCCTGCATGCACCATTGCGTCAGCGCCCTGGCCAGCGCCCGGCGTGTAGTGTCGTTGCGCGCGAGCAGCCGTGCGCCCGGCACCGGTGTGAACGGTGGCGCGACCAGCGCTTTCGGATAGTACGGCAAGCCGTGCTGGTGGTAGGCATTGGCCCACGCATGGTCGAAAACATATTCACCGTAGGAGTGGTCCTTCAGGTACAGCGCACACGCACCACACAGTTCGCGGCCGCCGCCAGACGCGGCGTTCGGGCGCCAAAGCGTGACGAAGCGCGGCGTCCAGCCGGTCTTGGGCACGGCGCTGCGGCTCTCGTGCATGGCGGCGAGGTACTCGTGGCGCATGAAGGGACTGGCGTCGTGCTGCAGCGCAAGCAGTTGGTTCCAGTCGGCCGCGTCGATGTCGAGAGGTGAATTCACGACCTCGATGACATAATCTGCGTGACTCACGCCAGGCCCCGCTCGCGCTGCGCCCGCGCACGTCGATCTGCACTATTTTCGCCGACGATGGCCGCTCCAACCCTAACGGCAAATTGTGTTGTCATGAATCTCAAGATCTGTGTGGCCCAGCTTAACCTGCATGTTGGCGACCTGGACGGCAACGCGCAGATGATTATTGCCGCGACCCACCAGGCCTATGAAGATGGCGCACGGCTGATGTTGACCCCGGAACTGTCGATTTGCGGCTACGCGGCGGAAGACCTGTTCCTGCGTCCCGCTTTCATCTCGGCCTGTGATGATGCCGTCGAAACAGTGGTCCGCGCGCTGGCGGGGTTAAAGGGCATGACGGTTGTGGTCGGCCACCCGATCGGTGGCGACAGCCGCACCAGGTCGGTCGCGGTCCAAAGCCGATTCAACGCGGCCAGCGTGATCAGGGAAGGGCGTGTGCTGCAGACTTATGCCAAACGCGAGTTGCCAAATTACCAGGTTTTTGATGAGCGGCGTTACTTCACTCCAGGCACCGGTGTGTGCGTTTTCGAGGCGGGAGAAGGCGCCGACGCGTTGCGGGTCGGCTTGCTGATTTGCGAGGACGCCTGGTTCGATGAGCCCGCGCGCCTGGCCAGGGACGCCGGAGCGCAGATGCTTGCCGTGATCAATGCGTCGCCGTTTCACGCGGGCAAGGGTTATGAACGTGAACAGAAGATGCGCGAGCGCGTGCTGGCATGTGGCCTGCCCATGGTCTATGCCCACTTGGTGGGGGGCCAGGACGAGGTGGTATTCGAGGGGCATTCGTTCGCGCTCAACGCGGACGGCGTGCTGGCTGGCCGCGCACTGAGTTTCCAGCAGCAGCTATTTGTTGTGGCAGCCCGGGTGACGGCGCGCGAGGTGGAACTGGCGGCAACGATCGAACCGGAACGCAGCCTGGACGCCGATTTGTGGGATGCGCTGGTGCTGGGGGTGCGTGACTACTTGGGAAAGAACGGCTTTCCCGGTGCGATCCTGGGCCTGTCTGGTGGCATCGATTCTGCGCTGGTACTCGCAATTGCAGTAGATGCACTCGGACCCGACCGGATCCGCACGCTCATGATGCCGTCGCCCTACACCGCAGACATCAGCTGGATCGATGCGCGCGAGATGGCGGCGCGCCTGGGAGTGCGCTATGACGAAATCTCGATCGTGCCGGAGTTCGAAGCCTTCAAGGCCTCGCTGGCTGGGGAGTTTGCCGGAATGGCTGAGGATGCGACCGAGGAAAACATTCAGGCGCGCATCCGTGGCACGCTGCTGATGGCGCTGTCCAACAAGTTCGGTGCGATCGTGCTGACCACCGGCAACAAGAGCGAACTCGCGACGGGATACTGCACGTTGTATGGCGACATGGCGGGAGGCTTTGCGGCCATCAAGGACCTGGCCAAGACCACGGTGTTCAGGCTGGCACGGTGGCGCAACACGCATGATCCATACGGTACCGGTAGTGCGCCGATCCCCGAGCGGATCATTACCCGCCCCCCGAGCGCCGAACTGCGACCGGACCAGAAGGACCAGGACAGCCTGCCGCCGTACGATGTGCTGGATGCGATCGTGGAGCGTTACATGGAGAACGATGAGAGCATCGAGTCGATCGTGGCCGGCGGAATTGCCCGCGCCGATGTGGAGCGGGTGACGAAACTGATCAAGATCAACGAGTACAAGCGTCGCCAGGCCCCGATAGGCATACGCGTGACCCACCGCAGCTTCGGCAAGGATTGGCGCTACCCGATCACGAGCAGATTTCGCCAGTGACTTGGCGTGGCTCGCTTGCTCCGCGCGCACTCCGATTGTGGAATGGCGCTATCCTTCGCACATGTGTGGGAGCGATTTCCCGGAAAACCGTGCCATGGAACGCCATCCGAGCGGTTCGCACGCAACTGGAAAGACAAACTGAACATGAAGCAGATCACCGCCATCGTCAAACCGTTCAAGCTCGAAGAAGTCCGTGAGGCGTTGGCCGAGTGCGGCGTGACCGGTCTTACGGTCACTGAGGTCAAGGGTTTCGGGCGCCAGAAAGGCCACACAGAACTGTACCGGGGGGCCGAGTACGTGGTCGACTTTCTGCCGAAGGTCAAGGTCGAGGTGGTTGTGAAGACCGACGATGTGGAGCGTTGTGTCGACGCGATCGTCAAGGCTGCCCGCACCGGCAAGATCGGAGACGGAAAAATCTTCGTGACTTCGGTCGAGCGGGTGGTGCGCATCCGTACCGGTGAAGAGGACGAGACGGCGGTCTGACTCGGGGCTGCCGGGATTGCGTCGCGGCTAGATGGAGTCCAGTTTCGATGGGCGCGTGATTCCGGCGGCCTGGATCAGTTCCGGCAACAGGCGCGCGGGGTCCGCGCCGGTAAGGATCAGGTCCATCTGCCACGGGTCCATGAAATGCTGGTCAACACTGGAGTGCAGGAAGCCGAGCAGCGGATCGTAGTAGCCAGCGACGTTCAGGAGCCCAATGGGTTTGTCGTGGTAGCCCAGTTGGCGCCAGGTCCAGACCTCGAACAGTTCTTCGAAGGTTCCGATGCCGCCTGGCAGGGCCAAGAATACGTCGGCGCGCTCGGCCATCATCCGCTTGCGTTCGTGCATCGTGGCGACGACATGCAATTCCGTGCAGGCGTCGTGTGCGCATTCCTTCTCGACTAGCGCGGTTGGGATAATTCCGATCGCTGTTCCGCCGGCCTGAAGAGTTGCGTCCGCAACGACTCCCATCAATCCGCTCTTGCCGCCGCCAAAAACCAGCTGGCCGCCATGCTGGCCGATCCAGATGCCAGTGGCCACCGCGGCCGCGCGGTATTCGGGCGCAGCGCCCGAGCGTGAACCGCAATAGACGCAGACGGAAAACGTCGCGCTTCCTGGCGTACCTTCCCTCTGCGAGCTGCTGTGCGAGCTCGCTTGGGGGCGGCCCGGCGCCGCGCTCATGCAATAAACCGATGCCAAAGCGCACCGAACCATATCGCGCCGCATAACACCAGGCTCAGCAGCACGGCGGCACTTCCGATGTCCTTGGCACGTTTGGACAAGTCGTGCCACTCTGGACCAACGCGGTCGATGGCAGTTTCGATGCCGGTATTGAGCAATTCGACGATCAGGACCAAAAAAACCGCAGCCGCGAGCAGACTGCGTTCGACCCAGGTTTGACCCACCCACAGTGCCAATGGCGCCAGCAGCAGAGCGGCAAGTGCTTCCTGGCGGAATGCGGTTTCACGCCACCCAGCTTGAAGGCCTGCCATTGAGTACCGGGTGGCATGCCAAATCCGGTCCAATCCGGTGCGTGCCTTTTGCGGATTGGCGTCACCGGAGGAGGCGGGTTCGGGGAGCAGGAGTGACATGGACCAATTGTCACTCAGAGGGGCGCTCGCAATCCCAGACCCGCGGCAAAACGCCCATGACCCGCGTGTTCAGCGGACGATTGGTGTGGCAGCGACCAGCCGCGTACCGGCCCAGGCGTCATGCCAATATTGGCATTGTGGGTGAAATCGGCTCAGCAACGCCCAGACTGTGACCCACCCCGCTACCACGACCAGCGTTTCGGCGCCAGACAGACTGAACCGGGAAATTGCTGCGACTGGTGGCAGAAACCAAAGCCAGCTCAGCAGGTACCGCACAAAGGCCCGCCCTTGTGTGACCGGCCGTCCAAGCGCATCGACGAGCCGAATGTTCCAAGTTTTCATCGCGAGGGTTTGTCCTCTGGACCAAAACCAGGTGAAGTAGATCCCGAAAACTATGAACAGGAACGCCTGCAGCGCATGTCGGTTGTCCATCGCGTTGCGTGTCTGACTGAGCGCTCCGAACAGGTACCCGGCAATGAAAACGACGCCGAACAGCAGCATTCCTTCGTACAACCAGCACGCCATCCGCCGGGCCAGCGGTGGCGCCACCGGCGTGACCGGCACAAACACGCCGTTGCTCTCGATCGGGGCGGCGCGAACAATTGGACTGGCCGGCACCGGCAGTTCCCGTCAGCGCTGCGCCGCCGGCGCTGACGCCGCGCTGCTGCTCTTGGGCCGTGGCGCTGCGGGCCGGCCGCTCAGAGGTCGGGATGCTGCCCCCCCAGGGCTGCTCGCCTCCGATCGTGTGACTGGCACCGCCGCGAGCTTATTGGGCGCAATCGGCGTTACCGCGAGGGCTGCGCCAGCGGCTTGCGGCTGTGCTCCGGCCGCAAGTCGCTTTTTCTGGTCCGGGCTCAAGGCCTGGTACGCTTCCCATTGCGCCTTTTTCTCGTCCGTCGACAGATTCTTGGTTTGGGTGAAGTTGATGCGCGCCTGATTGCGCTGCGCCGGACTGAGCGCCGCCCATTCCGACATGCGCCCGTGCAAGGTTTCACGCTCCGCCGGTGACAAACTGGGGTAGTTTTGCGACAGTGCGATCCATTTTCGCTTTTGGGCTTCGCTGATTCCAGCCCAGGCTGGCGCGAGCGGATCCAGAGCGGCCTGCTGGGCAGGCGTCAATTCGGACCAGTCCGGTTTCGTCGCCGCAGTTTGCGCCTTGGCAATAGCCGGCGTCGGCGCAAGTGGGGCTCGCGATTGGGTCCACGCGAGAGGGCTGGCAACGGCCAAGGCCAATAAGACGAGAAATGGCGAAGACCGCCCCCCGACCCTCATCCCGATGCGACCGACCCATCGAATCGGTGCTGATCGAACGCCGCGCACCAAACCTATTGCGCCTCGATCGGGCCGCGCTTGATGAATTGCACGAATCCCGGGTCAGCGTAGGCCGCCGGCGGCAGGTCATCGATCAGCAACGCCACATCCACCACGGCCAATTCGTTGGCGAAGTTGTCGTTCTGAATTGCATTGATGGCTACCAGACCGAACGCCAGCGCGAGCAACGGCAGGGCCGAGGCGATGCGACCCCACCAGCCGAGTCCTTCGTCACCGAACCCGAGTGTGGCCGCGCCGCCCGATGCCAGCACCGACACCGCGCCCACGAGCTTGTGGACCTTGCGTTTGGTTATCGCTTGCGCCCGGGCGACCCGCAACCGCTCGGAAATGTCGTGCGGCAACTCGGCAGCGCCAGCCGACAGGCGCGCAGCCACTTTAAGCCCATAACGGTCCTGAAGTATTTCTGCGTGATGTTGGTGCGAATTGGTCATAAAGTGATTCCCTTTGCCCGTAGTGCCTTGCTCAGGGCCTGGACAGCCCGGGAGCAGTGCGTTTTGACACTGCCTTCCGAACAGCCCATGGCCGCAGCTGTTTCAGCCACGTCCATTTCCTCCCAGTAACGCATCATGAAGGCTTCCCGTTGACGTCCGGGCAATTGCTCGATCTCCATTTCGATGCCGCGCAGGATTTGCGCCCGCCGGGTCGTATCTTCCGCGCTTTCAGTCTGCTGCGATTCCTCCAGGCCGGAATAAGTTTCCAGCAGATCGAAATCCCCGTCTTCGCCGGGGGATTCGAAATCACTCAGGTTGGAGAATAACGCGTTCCTGGTCTTGTTGCGCCTAAACCAGTCGAAGGTGCAATTGACCAGGATCCTCTGAAACAGCATCGGCAGTTCGGCCGCTGGCTTGTCACCATAATGTTCGGCCAGTTTCATCATGCTGTCCTGCACGATGTCCAACGCCGACTCCTCGTTGCGAACGTGGTAGACCGAACGTTTGAAAGCGCGTTTCTCGACGCTTTTCAGGAAATCAGAGAGCTCTTGTTCAGTTGCCAAGTTTTTTCGGCCAGCGAGGTATGTAGTATTCGACTGATTTTTATGGCGCGATAGCCGGTCACTACCGCCGATGTCGCGAAATTATCGCATCGGGGCCACGGCAATTTTCCGAACCGTTGGCTGGTGGATTGCTGCAGTGCGATAATTCCGCCTGCAATTCAAACGGCAAACGGGTCATGGTCTGGTGCAATATTCGATGCGCCTGTGGCCTTGACCTTAAGTTCCGACGCAACACCACAAGTGTGTGCGAAGGGGCACCCAAGGTCTTTCGTCAGAGAAATTCACAAAGGTTCATCATGGAAATATCCAAAGCCGAACTCGCCTCGGCGTCTGCCGCAGCGCCCGACGGCCGGGCACCCGGCGCCACCGCCCATGACACGGAGTTGCGGGGTGCGGAAATACTGGTCAAGGCGCTCCAAGCCGAAGGGGTCAAATACATCTGGGGTTATCCCGGTGGGGCGGTGCTGCACATCTACGACGCCTTCTACAAGCAGGACACGATACAGCACATCCTGGTGCGTCACGAGCAGGCGGCGGTGCATGCCGCGGACGGTTACGCCCGCGCCACCGGTGAAGTGGGCGTGGCGCTGGTCACATCCGGCCCAGGCGTCACCAATGCTGTCACGGGCATCGCCACCGCCTACATGGACAGCATCCCGATGGTCATCGTGACCGGGCAGGTACCCACCCACGCGATCGGCCTGGACGCCTTTCAGGAGTGCGACACGGTCGGCATCACGCGGCCCATAGTCAAGCACAACTTCCTGGTGAAGGACGTCCGCGATATGGTGGATGTAATGAAGAAGGCGTTTCACATCGCCCGCAGCGGCCGTCCCGGCCCGGTGGTGGTGGATATCCCGAAGGACGTGTCGTACAAGAAAACAGCGTTTGCGGGGTATCCGAAGTCGATCGAGATGCGTTCCTACAACCCGGTTCGCAAGGGCCACGGGGGACAGATCCGCAAGGCGCTGCAACTGTTGCTGACGGCCAAGCGCCCGTATATCTACACCGGTGGCGGTGTGTTGATGAGCAACGCGTCATCCGAACTGCGCGCGCTGGTGGATATGCTGGGGTACCCGTGCACCAATACCTTGATGGGTCTGGGCGCCTATCCGGCCAGCGACAGGAAGTTCCTGGGCATGTTGGGCATGCATGGCACGATCGAGGCCAACAACGCGATGCAGAACTGCGACGTCTTGCTCGCGGTGGGCGCGCGCTTTGACGATCGGGTGATCGGCAATCCGAAGCACTTTGCCCAGAACGAGCGGAAGATCATCCATATCGACATCGATCCGTCGAGCATCTCCAAGCGGGTCAAGGTGGACATCCCGATCGTAGGTGACGTCAAGGACGTGCTCACCGAGATGATTTCGATGATTCGCGAAGGCAGCGTGCGGCCGGATGCCAACGCGCTGGCTGCGTGGTGGGAGACGATTGAACTCTGGCGCCAGCGCGACTGCCTGAAGTACGACCATGGCAAGGGCGACGTCATCAAGCCGCAGTACGTGGTCGAGACGCTCTGGAACATGACCAAGGACACCGAGACCTACATCACGTCCGACGTCGGGCAGCACCAGATGTGGGCCGCCCAGTACTACCGCTTCGATCAGCCGCGGCGCTGGATCAATTCCGGTGGCCTGGGAACC
>JANLQZ010000457.1:0-2181 GCA_031368125.1 Betaproteobacteria bacterium | reverse complement strand
AACCTCGCCTCGCGAAGCATCGCCGTCGTGGTTCTCAGCACCACCAGTTGGCCGCGCATCCAGGCCGCAGCCGCGCTGGTCGTGGCAGCCGTCAAGACCGCCACTCCTGGAACGTATGTCGAGGTCGCGGTCCCATAGAGGCGGCGAGTTGAGCAGGCAGCCAAAGACGCAGGCTTGGGCCGCGAGAGTCTTTACAAGGCACTGGCGCCCGTCGCAGACCCCGCTTTGAAACAGTGATGAAGGTAACGCGCGCACTGGGCTTCAAGTTCACGGCGCGGCCCGCCTGAGACCAAATGATGTTCGATCGGCAGGCTCTGGGCAGGCCACGTTCAGGGCGAACCGTTCATATATTTGAACGCCAAAGCGTATTTGTGGTCCACCTGCGGCCGACGTTAACGCGCGTTTGGTGTTCGTGGTAATCTGCTTTCATGACTCGAATTTCAGTGGCCGATATCCTTGCGTTGCCCATACAGGAGCGCATACATCTGGTCGAACTGATTTGGGACAGCGTGGCCGCATTTCCCCAGGCTGTTGAGCTTTCTCCAGAGCTCAAGTCCGATCTTGCAGGGCGATTGATCGATTTCGAGCGCGACCCCGAGGCGGGGTATGCGTGGGACCACGTGAAAGAGAAGCTGAAAAACGGATCGTGGCGTACCGCCTGAAGTTTTCCAGCCGAGCCGTTCGTGAGGTCGGTGAAGCCTACGAGTGGTACGAGGCGCAGAGCCAGGGTTTGGGTTCCGAATATGAAGCGGCGTTGGAACTTCAGCTGCGAAGACTTGAGCAGGCGCCGTTGTTGTACACGGAAGTATTGCCCGGCATTCGACGAACGTTGCTGCCCCGATTTCCGTACGGGGTTTTCTACGCGGTGCGCGGTGATTTGGTGCACATCCTTGCCGTTATTCACAATGTGCGCAATCCCAAGCGCTGGCCGGGCGGGCCGGCACGTTGACTGGTCATTTCATCGGACGCAATGTACCGATGGATTTTGACGTTGACCGCGCCAAAGACCCCGCGACTGAAGCTTGTCGCGTTTGACGCGGCCCGTTACCCCGACGACGCGAAGGCGTTCGCCGAGTACGTGACCGCCGTATCGGCGGCCAAATCTACTGCGTGTTGGCCCCCGACGCCAGCGTATTGAGCCGGCTCGACTGGCGCTCGGCGCTCGGCGTGTGGCCGAACAGGCTGCGGTAACACTTCGAGAAATGCGGCGGCGACTGGAAGCCGCAGGCGACCGCGATTTCCATCACCGACATGGCGGTCTGCAGCAGCAGTTCGCGCGCGCGGCGCAGCCGCATGTCGAGGTAGTACTTGGTCGGCACCTGGCCCACATACCGCTTGAACAGACGTTCGATCTGGCGCCGCGACACACCCACCAGCGCCGCGATCTCATCCAGCGACAGCGGTTCTTCGATATTGGCCTGCATCAAGGCGGCGGCTTCGATGAGGTTCTCGTGGAACAGGCCCACGCGCGCCTGCAGCGGGATGTGCTGGCGGTCCTGGTCGTTGCGGATGCGGTCCAGGATGAACTGCTCGGAGATCAGCGGCGCGATGTCGCGCCCCTGGTGCTCCTTGATGATGTGCAGCATCAGGTCCAGCGGCGCCACGCCGCCGGTGCAGGTGTAGCGGTCACGGTCGATCACGAACAGCTGGTCGGAAAAAATCACGCGCGGAAACTCCTCGCGCAGCGCCGACATGTTCTCCCAATGGATCACGGCCTTGTATTTGTCCAGCAGGCCGGCCTTGGCCAGCGCGTAACCGCCGGTGCACAACGCGCCCAGCGCCACATGCCGTTGCGCCAGGCGGCGCAACTCGGCCAGTAATGCCGGCGTGACGGCCTTCTCCACCTGCACGCCACCGACCACGAACACGATGTTGGCCGGGCCGATGTTGTCGATCGCCAGCGTCGGCGACATCGCCAGCCCGTTGCTGGCCACCGCCGGCCGGCCGTCGAGCGTGGCAAGCGACCACTCGTAGACGTCGCGCTTGGTCACGCGGTTGGCCATGCGCAGGGCATCGACCGCGCTGGCGAGCGCGATCATCGTGTAGTTGGGCAGCGTCAGGAACACGAAGCGGTGTTTCGACAGCTGGGCTACCGGGGCTTTGCTGCTCTCGGGCATGGTGCGTGGCGTGGTTATGGCTGGTCCTTGGCGGCCCCGAAACCGAGGCGTTCGCGCACGGACC
>JANLQZ010000446.1:0-1827 GCA_031368125.1 Betaproteobacteria bacterium | reverse complement strand
CCCCACAACTCGCGCACGAACGGATGGCTGTTCTCCAGCGTGACCTGGCCGACCGTGGCCTTGCGTACATGGGCCACCACGTTGTGGCTCTTGATCGGATAACTGCGCAGCATCTGCGCGATTGGCGAGGTGGAGGCGCTTTGCTTGTCGACGAAGTAACGGATGCCCTTGCCGGGTTGCGCACCGTCGCTCTCGAAGAACGCGATGCCCCAGCCGTCGGCATGGTGGTCGGTGCTGCCGCCGCGCTGCGAGAAGCCGGTGAAACTCAGATGCAGGCTGGCGGGCAACCGGCTGTTCATTCCAAGCAGTTGGCACATGGCGCTAGTTTATCCCCCGTGCGCGAGCCACTACAACCCGGTGGAACCGTCGGCGCGACACCTGGTGTGACACCCGGCGCAACCGCCCGGCACAACAATCCTGCGCGACGGCGCCGGTTCAGGGCGCGCCTGCGGTACGCGGCGACCGCAGGTGGCGGGCGGCCAGCATCGCCAGCAGGCACAGGGCGGAGAGCATCAGGAACGACTCGTTGAACGCCGCCAGCCGCGCCGGGCTGCTGGCCGTGGTGGCAAGCGAGTCGCCATGGGCTGCAAGCCGCCACTCGAGCACGATGCCGCACAGGCTCACACCGGCCGCGCCTCCGAGCATGCGGGCGAAATTGATCGTGCTGGCGCCCTGCGCGATCAGGTCCTTTTGCAGCCCGCGCATCGAGCCCAGGCTCAGCGACGGCAGGATGAAGCCCAACCCGATGCGCCCCAGGATGCCGAACGCCACCACCACCCACAGCGGCGTGTCCAGGTGCACCACCAGCACCAGCGCGAACGACGCGGCCAGCAGTGCCAGCCCGATGCTGACCAGCATATGCGTCGGATGGCGGTCCGCGAGGCGCCCGACCAGCGCGATCGTGGCCGCCAGCGCCAGGCCCGAGGGCAACAACAGGGTGCCCACGTGCGAAGGCGACAACTGCAGCCCGAGCTGCATATACACCGGCAGCAGGTAGGTCGAGCCGAACAGCGCCATGCCGTAGATGAACGCCACGACGCTGCCCATGGCAAAGCGGCGGTCCGCAAACAGCGCCTGGTTCATCAACGGCGCGTTCGACCGGCCCTGTGCCGATGTCTCGCCCAGGCGGCGCTGGCGCAGCACGAACCACACCACCGCACCCAGCGCGGCCAGCAGCAGCAGCGCCACCACCGGCGTCAGCCCGCGGCGCAACTGCACCAGGCCGTTGAGCAGGCACAAGGTGCCGAAACTGGCCAGCAGCAGGCTGGGCCAGTCCAGGCCCGCGCCGTCGCGGTTGGCGGCCACGCCACCAGGTGCGGAGATCGGCACAAAACGCGCCGACATCCACAACGAAGCCATGCAAAACGGCACCACCATGAAAAACAGCGAGCGCCAGCCAAACAGGTCGACCAGCACGCCGCCCAGGCTCGGCCCAAGCGCCGGCGCCAGCACCACGCCGGTTCCGAACACACCCATCGCGCGACCCTGCTCATGCGGCGCGAACGCCCGCAGGATGATGATGGCGGGAATCGGCTGCACCACGCCGGCCGCCAGGCCTTCGGCGACCCGGGCCGCGAGCACCAGCGAGAAATCGTTCGACAGGCCGCCCACCACGCCCCCGGCCAGCAGCACCCACATGGTGCTGCCATAGGTGCGGCGGTAGCCGTAACGCCCCAGCAACCAGGGGGTCGTGAGCATCGACACTGTCATCGCCACCATGAAGCCCGATGCCACCCATTGCGCCCGGTCCTGTCCGATCGCAAAGTACCGGCTCATGTCGGGCACGGCCACGTTGATGATGGTCGACGACATGATGGCCGCGACCGA
>JANLQZ010000395.1:0-5208 GCA_031368125.1 Betaproteobacteria bacterium | reverse complement strand
GGCAGCCAGGTCAACCAGCTTCAGGCTGCTGGCCACGCCCAGCATGCGCCCCTGGGCCATGCGCGCCGACGCCAGCGCGGGCTGCAGCGTCTGCGCGTCGTACTCGAAGTTCGGCCAAGCCTTTGATTGCTAGATCCACATGAAGCGTATTTCCTGGGTTTACGCTTCAGGCCGGTAGAACCACTGGATCAGCGTGATGGCGCCGCCGTTGCCTTCGCCGACCTTGCGCCCAACGTCGTCGAGCAGGTGGTGCGTGACCACGCTCTGCACCACCCTGCCGCATCGGCACGTGAGGGATGGCGCATCGGCTTGACGGCTACTGAATTACAATTGAGTAACTTTAGTAATTCAACCAAAGTGGGCTCACCATGCAAAGCACCATCACCGCCAGAGGGCAAACCGTTGTGCCCGCTGCGATACGAAACCAACTCCACCTGGGCCCCGCTGATCGATTGGAATGGATACTGGACAACGGCGGCATCCGTGTGGTTCCGGTGCGATCCAACCCGATAGACGCTTTCAGGGGCCAGGGCAAAGGTGGCGCAACTGCGCGTCTGCTTGCCGCGCGCAAACAGGATTTGGCGCGGGAATGAGACGATTCTTGCTGGATACTTCGGCCCTATTGACCTTGCGTGACGATGAGGCTGGTGCCGACCGCGTTGCTGAGGTGCTGGGCCTCGCGAGCGGCGGTAAGGCCAAATGCTTTGGTTGCTTTATCACCCTGATGGAGGTCTACTACCGCGTATGGCGGGACGAAGACCGGGCAGCAGGACAACTGGCCTACCAGCAATGCCTGGCCCTGCCGGTAGAGTGGATGTCAACCAGTGAAGCATTGCTGGCCAAGTCCGCCGAATACAAAGCCCTGTATCCGCTATCGATTGCAGACGCCTGGATTGCCGCATGCGCTGCAGAGCAAGGCGCTGTTTTGCTGCACAAAGACCCGGAGTTCAAACCGTTGCCGGTGATGCAGGAACTTCTTCCGCTCAAAGCAAGAAGAATAGTCAAATAGCCGGGCGGCCCCTGGCGCCTGGGCTTTCTGATCGCCGCTGACCGCTGCTTGACAAGCAGATGCAGGGCCGTGCAGCAGACGAGCATCATCCGGCTGATGAAGTTGCTCACGCGCCGGGGCGTGCTGGTGGAAGACATGGGGCAGACCTGGCTGGCCGAGTCCGACGCCGACGGCGCAAAAACACGCGGGCGGGCGAATCCTAGCGCCCCGCGCTGGTGGCGAGCCGGAAGGCCGACGCAAAGCGCTCCTGTTCACGCCGCACGATTTGCAGCCGGCCGGCGATCTCGGGCCATTGAGAGACCACGGCCTGGAAGTTGGCAATGATCTCGTCGGCTTCGCCCGTCCGTATTCTGAAGTATTGCGCGACGGACCTGGCGAGATCCAGGTCCAGGGCGTTGTCCGCTTCGCTGACGTTGAGTTTCATGCTGTGTGCATCGTGCACCGGGTTCATGTCGTAGGCCTCTGACAGGCGCCAACCCTTGCCGGGAACGAGGATGAAGCCGTGGTTGCGCAAGTGGTCGTCAGTGTTCGACACGAGCATATTGAAGACGATACGCGACCACAACTCGCGCAGGTCAACGTCGGTCTGCGCGCCATGGTCCATCAGCACGCGCGCGAGCTCCAGATAGCTCGCGCCGGTGGAAGCGTCGTCGCCGTCCTGACGGCCTGTGAGCGTCATGGCCGAGGCGAAGTGCAGTCGCCGGCCAGCAGCGGTCCGATCAAAGCGCCGCACTATGAACGTGTGATGCGGATTCGCGAACTGCCGCGCGAGTGCGGTAGCCACACCTAGGCCGCAGGCTTGCGCAAGACTGTGCACGACCAGCTCCCACGCACCCACGTTGTGCTCGTCGCGCACGCTCGGGAACTTGGCGATCCACAAGCGGCCATCGGGGTCCGCAACGCTGGCTTTCGGCCGGGCGCCGCCCAATGAGCCGCCAGGTGCGATCAGCGTCCGCAGCCAATCGTCCACCTCGGCCGCGACGTTCTCCTCGTCGTGCTCCAGTGCGAGGCTCGCGGCCTCCAATTCGCGCAACTGCAAGAAAGGAGGCGCGGCAACTCCATGGTGGTTGTCCAGGAATTCACCGCGCTCATCGAGCTTGAAGCGCAGCGCGCCCGACCGGTACGCGTCATGCACGCCGAGCAGGTAGTCCGATTCGAACAGGCGCGCCGTGTTTGGGGCTTCGCCAGCACGCTTGGCGCGCTCGAGGCGGCGCTGCATGAGCAGGCGTCCCCAGCGATCAGGGCTGGCATCGGCGAAGACGCCGAACACCGTCTGTCCCTGGGGTGGATGCTGTGGCCCCTCGTACAAGCCAAGTCTCGGGTCCAGGTGAACATTCGCCATGGCCGGGTGAGCCAGCGCAGCGGCCGCGAATTCGAACTCGAATACTTCGCGCCCTGCTCCGGCTCGGGCATGCAAGGTCCCGACCCGAAGTGGTTCTACGAGTCCATCCCAATCGGCGTAGACGGCGATCGTGGCGGGCATGCGCTCAGCGCCCCGCCTTTGCGGGCGGTCGCTTGATCAACTCGGACAACGCCTCCGAAGTGGCAAAGCCGCTGTTCTTGAGCCAATCACCGCCGGCGGTTTTGACTTGTGTCTCCAAGGCTTTGGCAGGTGATTCCATCCGCCTGAGGGTTTCGCGCGATTGGTGACCGGGAAGCTGGGCCAACGCGTTTCGAAGCTGGTTCTCGGGCAAGGCCTCGAGGGCTCGGCGCAGTTGCTCTCCTTGCTGCGCGTCCACTTCCTGCCGCAGTTGCTCCAGCGCTCCGCTTGCGGCCTTCCGCTTTGTCGTCGCGGCGGAAGACAGAAGCGTGGCAGCCAATGAGGCCGCTCGCTTCGATGGCGCCGGCCTTGCGGTCTGGGAGAGCATGTGCGCTGCACGGCTTTGCGGTTGCAAGCGGGAATCCTGCAGTTCGCGGCCCACTGGATCAGCCTGCGCCAGTAGATTGAGATCCTGTTCGACCCCGAGGACCTGCATCACGGCGACGTATGCCCCCAATGTCACTCCCGCACCGCCGCGCTCGACGCTACGCAGCGTCATCGGCGACATGCCGGCGCGTTCCGCCACCTGTTTCGCAGGCAGCTTGCGCCGCAACCGGGCGAGGCGCAGTCGGGCACCGAGTTGACACAGCAGTTCGTCCGTCGAAGGAAGCAGAGGTGCGGTCTTTTTGGCCATAATGTCATTATATTAGCGCTTTATAAGAAGGAAAGCAGGAATAATGGCTATTGTTGGCCATGCAGATGAGCCAGTAGCTTATTTATTACAGCATTATTTTGGCACCTATCGCAAAACATCGCCATATTAATAGCATCCAAGGACTCCGACCAAGCCCGCTACTCACGGCATCTGCGCATCGCCCTGCAGCAATTCCGGTTGCGCCTGTGACTACAGGCGGGTACAGCGCGCCACGAAGTTGCCAATGATCGGCTGGTCCGGGAAGACCACGCGCAGGCGCCGCATGCTGGCCACCGTCGGCGCGCCGTACGACGGGGAAGCCACCGCCCGCTTCGGCGATCAGTTGTTTGCCGTGCCGATCCGCTGGCTGTGGGAGGCCGCGTGAGAGGCTGGCAATCGACCTGGGCTCTCTGATGCCCGCCGTCAGGACCGCGGCTTGACGTTCTCCGGGTCGTACAGGGAACGGTAACCCACCGCCTCGACCTTGACAGAATAGACATCGGCGAAGTACTGGATCTGCAGCTCGCGCCCCACCTCGCAATAGGCATGCGGCAGGTAGGCCAGGGCAATGTTCTTGCCGATGGTCGGGCCGAAGGCGATGCTGGTGGTGTAGGAGCGACGGCCCAGCGCGTCGACCAGCGTGGCACCACTGGCGGGGTCCAGCACCGGGCAGGTTCCCACGGGGTAACGCGCCACGCCGGTGCTGTCGATATGGCTGGTCATGGTCAGGGTGCAGAGGGTGGCGCTCTGGTGTTCGCGCTCGCGGAACTTCAGGTGCGCTTGTTTGCCGTGGAAATAGTCTACCTTCACCTTGGGGCGGGCCAGGTCGCATTCGAACAGGTTGTATTCGGTCAGCAGATCGGCGTTTTGCAGGCGCAGGCTCTTTTCCATGCGGCGGCTGTTGGCATAGGTTTCCACGCCCACCGGGGTGACGCCCAGGGCGTGCAAAGCATCCCACAGGGCCAGGCCGTCCTCGTATTTGAAGTGGAGCTCCCAGCCTTGCTCGCCCACGTAGGAGATGCGGAAGGCAAGCACCGGCACGCCCTTGATCTTCAGCTCGCGCAGGGCCGCAAACGGGAAGTCTTCATGCGTCCAGGCCTCGGGCTCGTCGGCAATTTTCTGGATGGTGGCGCGGGCATTGGGCCCCGACACGCCCAGGCAACCGTACTTACATGTCGTCCTGTGCTATCCATTGACGCTAGTATCCTCACAGGTTAGTATTCCTGCGTGATTCAGTCCTTCAAGTGTGTCGATACGGAACACTTGTTCAACGGACGGCGCGTGGCGCGTTTTGCCAACATTTCAAGTGTCGTAATTCGCAAGCTGCAGCTGCTCAACGCCGCAGCGTCACTGGAGTTTCTGCGCGTGCCGCCTCAAAATCGACTGGAACAACTGAAGAGGGACCGCAAAGGGCAATGGAGCATTCGGATCACCGACCGGTTTCGGCTCTGCTTCGAATGGCGCGACGGGCATGCCTGGCGCGCCGAGATCGTTGACTACCATTGAGGGATGCACAACCATGCAACGCAAAGTACCACTCGCGACCCCGGGCGAAATCCTTTTGCACGATTTTCTCGAGCCGATGGGTATCACGCAGTACAGGCTTGCCAAGGAAATTGGCGTTCCGCAACGGCGCATCAGCGAAATTGTGGCCGGCCGCCGATCGATCACTGCTGACACCGCATTGCGCCTGGCCGCGTTCTTCGGGACGGACGCGCAAAGCTGGACCAACCTTCAAAGTCACTACGACACCGAAACAGCACGGGAGTCGATGGAAGCAACGCTTTCCCAGATTCGCCGTTGGGACGCGTTGGCAGCCTAAGTCAGGCCGCCGTCTTTCATGACCGCGGCTTGACATTGTCCGGGTCATACAGGGACTTGTACCCCACCGCCTCGACCTTGACCGGATAGACATCCGCGAAGTACTGGATCTGCAGTTCGCGCCCCACTTCGGCATACGCATGCGGCAGGTAGGCCAGGGCGATGTTCTTGCCGATGGTCGGGCCGAAGGCGATGCTGGTGGTG
>JANLQZ010000386.1:0-8427 GCA_031368125.1 Betaproteobacteria bacterium | reverse complement strand
CTCCTCGTCGAAGTCGAGCTGGTTGGTGCGCACACAGGTCCCGGCCTGCAGCACCGAGGACATGTTGTGGTACCAGCTCGGGCGCACATCGGGTGCGTCCCAGTTGACCGTCCAGCCATAGTCGGCCGGGTAGATGTCGCTCGTCAGCCGCTCTTCATATCCGTGCAGCTGGTCCGGCCCGCAGAAATGCATCTTGCCCGACAGGGCGGTCCGGTAGCCCAGGGCGCGCAGGTAGTGGGCGTAGGTGGGCACGTCGGCGGCGAAATCGGCAGCGTTGTCGAAGGCGCCGATCTTCGACGGCAGCTGGCCGCTGACCAGCGAAAAGCGCGAGGGCGCGCACAGCGGGCTGTTGCAGTAGGCGGAGTCGAACACCACACCGCCGGCGGCGAGCCGGCCCAGGTGCGGCATCTTGAGCGGCGAGCCGGCGTCGTGCATCGGCAGCAGCGGCGCTGCCATCTGGTCGGTCATGATGAACAGGATGTTGGGACGGGGCTGGGACATGGTGCTGGGTTCCGGTGGACACTGAAGCTGCCATGTTAGCGAGCCCACGGCGTCGATCCGACAATGCCGCGGCGCAGCGGATCGCGCCTCGATGCAATGGGTGTTGCTGCGCAGGCGCCAAGTTAGACTCGGGCGATGGCAGCCCCACCGATTCCTGACGAGCGTGTCCTGGAGGTCTTGCGCGCCAGCGGCGTATTCGGTGGGCTGGATGAACACGTGCTGCGGGACCTGGGCCGCCTGCTGGAGCTCCAGTTTGTCCCCGGTGGCAGGATCGTCTACCGCGAGGGCGACCCGGCTACCACGATGTTCTTCCTGGTCAGCGGGCGGCTGCGGGTTTCGCGCCGGGATCGGTCCGGTGCGCTGCAGCTGTACAACGAAATCCGGCCGGGAGAGAGTGTTGGCGAGGCCGGCCTGATCCTGCAGCAGCCGCGCGCGGCCGACATCACCGCCCTGCGCGACTCGACGCTGGCCATGCTCAGCCGGGTCGACTTCGAGACCGTCTTTGCGTTGCATCCGCTGGCGCTCAACCGGGTGTTCTCGCAGGCGATCTACAACCACCTGCGCCATGCCTCGCAAGTGGTCGAGCGCCGCCACGCGCAGATATTCGTGGTGTGCCCGATGGAGCCCGGCACGAATTCACGCGAGGTGGCAAGCGGGTTGACCAGGGCGTTTGGCCAGATCGGGCGCGCCTACCATGTGGCGCCGGAACTGGAGCGCACGCTCGACCCAAACGCGACCGCAGGTTGGCAGGGCAGGGACCGCTACGACGAACTGGAGGAGCAATTCGACTTCCTGGTCTACGAGGCGGACGGCAATTCCACCGCCTGGACGCGACGCGCCTTTCGCCAGGCGGACCAGGTCATCTTTGTGGCCGATGCGACCGGGTCGTCGAAGGTGGGCGAATTGGAGCATCGGCTGTCGGACGAGCCGGGCTTCGCCATGAAACGCAAGCACCTGGTGTTGCTGCATCCGGCGCAGACACTTGATCCCTCGGAGTTGTCGCACTGGCGCGACGGGCGCGAGCTCGAGCGCGTCTACCCGGTGCGCCAGAAGGACGCCGGGGACTACGCGCGCCTGGCGCGTTTCCTGACCGGCACCGCGGTCGGCGTCGTGCTGGGCGGCGGTGGCGCGCGTGGTTTCGCCCATCTGGGCGTGTTGCGCGCGCTCGAGCAGTCGGGCCGGGTGATCGACCTGATCGGCGGCAACAGCATGGGCGCCCTGATCGGCGCGCAGTACGCATGCGGTGCTTCGCTGGACGAGATCCGCGAGCGCACGATGCGTTTTGCCCGCGGCGGCGAGCGTCCCACCATTCCGGTGATCTCCATCGTGTCGGGCAAGCGGGTGGAACGGGACCTGCGCAAGATGTTTGGCGAGCGCTCGGTGGATGCGTTGTGGCGCCCGTTTTTTGCCGCCGCCTGCAACCTCAGCCGTGCCTGCACGACGGTGCAGGACAGCGGGCCGCTGTGGCGAGCGGTGCTGGCGAGCAATTCACCGGTCGGCATTTTCCCGCCCGTGCTGCACAACGGCGACCTGCTGGTGGACGGCGCGATCCTCGAGAACGTTCCGGTTGGCGCGATGCGCGTGCGGCTGGGCACGCCGCTGGAAAAGCGGCGGGGCAACGGCACCATCATCGCCATCGACGTCGATGTACAGGACTACATGGGTGTCGATCCGTCCCTGGTCCGGCTGTCGCCCTGGAGCACGGTCAAGGGTTATTTCAGGCGCGGTGTATCCGCCTCGCCGGGCATCGCCGATATTCTTTACCGGGCCGGCCACATCGGGGGCCTGAACCAGCGTGCACGCACGATCGCCCAGTCGGACCACTATCTGGAGCCGCCGGTGGCGGCGTTCCCGCTGATGGCGTACCGCCGCGGCGCGGAGATCGCCGAGATCGGCTACCGCTACGCCATGAAAGAGATCGAGCAATGGGATCGCGAGCCGACCGCGCCGTGACCGGCATCGCTTTGCCGCTGTCGCTGAGCCAGCGCGAAGTCTGGCGCGACCAGTGCGCGTGGCCCGGCAGCGCCCACCTGCTGATTGGCGGTGGAGGTTTTCTGTCCGGGCCATTGGACCTCGCGCGTTGCCAGCAGGCGCTCGCGCTGCTGGTGGCGGAAAACGACGCATTGCGGCTCGCGCCGCTGGAAGACGGAAGCCAGCTGCTGCTGGCGCATGTCGACCCGGCGCTGGACGTGGTCGATATCGGTGCCGCGGTCGACCCGTCGCACGCCATGGACGCCTGGTGGCAGGAGGCGATCACGCGGCCGTTCCGGTTCGACGGCGACCCGCCATGGCGTTTTGCCGTGTTGCGCGCGCATGGGCAGCTGCATGGGCTTGTGATGTTGTTCCACCACGTGGTGATGGACGGCTGGGGCACGTCCCAGGTGATGCGGCGCTGGAGCGAGATCTACAACCGGCTCGACTCCGGCGTCGAACCGGCACCGGTGGAGCACGCGGGTTACCGGCAATTCATCGAGGAGTCCAACCTGTACGCCGGCTCTGACGCCATGCGTCGGGATGCGGACTATTGGCACCGGCAAATACCGCAGCTGCCGCCAACCGTGATCGAGCGACGCTTTGGTGATATGCGCCAGCGGGAGCTGTCCAAGGCGCGCATGGCGGTGCAGCCGATTGCACGCGCGGACTACGACCTGCTGGTGCAGCATGCCGCCACGCAGGGCGTGACGGCCTTCAATTTCTTCCTGGCCGGTCTGGCCCTGTATTTCGCCCGTGTCAGCAACCAGAGCCAGGTGCTGGTTGGCGTCCCGACCCTCAATCGCGGTGGCCGCCGCTTCCGGCACACGCCGGGAATGTTTGTGGGTGTGCTGGCCCTGCCGCTGCGTGTGGACGTGGATCAGACCGCCGCCGGACTGGTCGGCGCCGTCAGCGCCGCGATGCGCCGCGGCCTGCGCCATCCACGTTATCCGCTGAGTGAACTGGGGCGCGTGCTGGAGGTCACGCGCAACGGGCGCGACGGCGTGTTCGACCTGTTGCTGTCGTTCGAACAACAGGACTACGACGTCGCGTTCGGGGCGGCCACGCGCGTGAATTCGCGCCAGTTCTTCTCGGGTATCGCGCGTTATCCACTGGGTGTCACGGTGTGCGAGTTCCACCCGCAGCAGGACCTGGAACTGGTGCTCGAAGGCAGCAGCGCCTGCTTCGGTGCCGGCGAGGTGGAACTGCTCGGCCAGCGCGTCTGGGATATCGTGCGCCAGCTGGCGCGCGAGCCGCACCAGCCGGTGCGCGATGTGGCCATCTTGCCGGCGCCGGAACGTGAGGCGTTGCTCACCACCCGACACGCAGCGGTGCTGTGTCACCCGGATACGCAAACCTATGTCGCGCAGTTCGAGCACCACGCCGCGACGCGGCCGCTGGCCACCAGCCTGGTCTGGGACGGCGCAAGCATGGACTACCGCACACTCGACCAGCGCGCCAACCAGCTTGCGCATCGGCTGGTGGCGCTGGGTGCCGGCCGGGACCGGATCGTGGCCGTGGCGGTCGCGCGTTCACCCGACCTGGTGGTCTCGATGCTGGCGATCGCCAAGGCCGGAGCGGCCTACCTGCCGCTGGACCCGGACGCCCCGGTGGCCAGGTTGGCGGCGATTCTGGAAGAAAGTCGCGCCGTCGCCCTGCTGATCCAGGAGGAGAGCTGGGACCGGCTGGCGCATCTGCATGCACACGCCGCCGTAACGAGCTGGCACCAGGCGCTCGCCGACGGCCCGGCGCAGGTGCCACCCGCCGCCCCCGCGCCCGGGGACCTGGCCTATGTGTTGTTCACTTCGGGTTCGACCGGTCGACCCAAGGGGGTGATGGTGGAACACGCCACCTTGTCCCGGCGCCTGGCCTGGTTGTCGCGCGTCTACGGCGTCGCTGCGAACGACCGGTCGGCGCAGGCGACGCAGGCGACCTTCGACCCGTCGCTGATCGAGTTGTGCCTGCCGCTGGTGCATGGCGCCAGCATCGCGCTGCCGCCGCCCGGGCGATTGCATCCGCAATCGGTGGCGGAGTTCGCCATCCGGCATGCGGTGACGATCATGGCGTTCGTGCCGTCGACACTGGGTGGTTTTCTGGACGCGGCGGCGCACCGGCTGGAGTTGAAACTGCGCGTGGCCTGCTGCGGTGGCGAGGTCTTGGCGCCCGAACTCGCGCAGCGTTACCTGGCAGGTACCAAGGCGCGCCTGTTCAACGTGTATGGCCCGACCGAGGCCTGCATTTTCGCCACCGCCTGGGAATGCGAGCGGCGTGCCGGCGCCGCCACATTGCCTGTGGGTACACCGGTCGATGACACCCGCATCTACGTGCTGGATGGGCAACTGCAGCCGACGCCGTTTGGCGTGGCCGGCGAGATATTCATCGGCGGCGACGGACTTGCGCGCGGTTACCTGAACCGCCCCGATCTGACGCAGGAGGTGTTCCTGGAGGACCCGTTCAGCCCCGGCGGCAGGATCTACCGCACCGGCGACCGGGGCTGGCTGGCGCCCGACGGGCAGCTCCATTTTCTGGGCCGGCTCGACCGGCAGGTCAAATTGCGCGGTTACCGCATCGAACTCGGCGAGATCGAAGCGGCCATGCTGGCAGTCGAAGGGGTCACGCAGGCTGCGGCCAAGCTGGTCGAGCGCCATGGGCGCCCGGTGATCCACGCCTGGGTCGCGACCACCAGCGGCCATGGCCCGGACAGCCTGCAACGCGTGCTGCGGGTGCGTCTGCCCGACTACATGATTCCGGCCGCCTTCCATGTGTTGCCCGCGCTGGCCACCAGTGGTGCGGGCAAGATCGATTACGCAGCCCTGCCGGAAATACCGGACCAGGTTCCCCGCGCCGTCGTGCGGGGCCCGGCCAGCAAACTCGAGCGCGATCTGCTGGGCCTGTGGGAGGAGGTGCTCGAGCACCGGCCGCTTACGGTGCAGGACAATTTCTTCGACGTCGGCGGGGACTCCCTGGCCGCCGTGAGCGTGCTTGCCGGTGCCGAGCGTTTGCTGGGGCGCAAGGTCCCGCTCTACCTGCTGACCGAGCATCCGACAGTCGAGCGGCTGGTGATGGCCCTGGGCGCCGAACTCACGCCACCGGGGGTGGTGGTGGACCTCGGTGCCGCGCAGGCCGACACCACGATCTACCTGGCCGCATCCGGGCACGGTGACCTGTTGCGTTTCCAGGCGCTGGCGCAGGCCATGACCGGGGTTTGCGAAGTACGCATGCTGCAGCCACCGCTGGAGCGGCCGTTCAAGCGCATCTCCGAGCTGGCGGCGCATTATGCGAACGGTGTCCAGGCACACGGCAACGCGCCGTGTTTCATCGCCGGGTTTTCGGTCGGCGGCGTGGCGGCGCTGGAAACCGCCCGTTTGCTCGAGCAGCGCGGCGCCGCGGTGCGTGGGCTGATCCTGATCGACACTGTCTTTCCCAAGGCAGTGTGGGGTGGCACCTTCTATTGGCGCGTGTTCGGGTGGCTGGTGCGCCACCTGCGCATCCAGGACCTGAGCATCAACGGCCGCCGTCTTGGCGCCATGTTCAACGATCCGGGGCTGGTGGCCCAGGTGACGGCGATGCACGGCTACCGGCCGGCGGCGCCGGTCGCCCCGACCATACTCATCAAGACCGCGGGGTTATCGCGTTGGCACCGGGCGCTGTTCGGCTCCTGGCGCAAGCTGATGGGGCCCAACCTCTCGGAGCGCCAGATCGCCGGCCTGCACGGATCGATTTTCCAGGCCGGCCAGGTGAAGCAACTGGCAATGGTGCTGGCCGACATCGTGCGCACGCGGCAATGAACTCCGGCAAGGCCCCGCTCGGTGGCCGGGCGGCGCACCACCCCGGCCTGCGGCGCAAACTCTACCTGCTCGCCTTTGCGCTGGCCGCGCTGATCGCCCTGGCGGCGGCCTGGGCCTGGACGCCGATGCGGGCCTGGCTGGACGTGGACCTGGTCGTCACGTCGTTGCAGCGTTTCGGCCGGGCTTTCGGGCCGGTCGCCGCCGTGTGCGGATTTGCGCTGGCGCTGACGGTTGCGGTGCCGCTGGTCTTCCTGACCCTGGTGGCACTTGTGGCGTTTGGTCCGCTGGCCGGTTTTGCATGTGCGATGGCGGGTGCCCTGCTGGGTGCAGCGGCCAGTTACGGGATCGGGTGGTTTCTGGGGCGCGACTTGGTACGGCGCCTGGCCGGCGAGCGCATCAACCGGCTCAGCCAGCGCCTCGCGCGGCGTGGCGTGTTGGCGGTGATTGCGGTGCGCCTGGTGCCGGTGGCGCCATTCGCCGTGGTCAACATGGTCGCCGGTGCGAGCCACATCCGCCTGCGCGACCTGCTGCTCGGGACGGCGATCGGCATGACCCCGGCGACCCTGGCCATGGTGGTGTTCGTGGACCAGATCACGGACGCCCTGCGCCAGCCGACGCCGCTGACCTTTGCGTTGGCCGGACTGACAGTAGTACTGGTCGTTGCCGGCGGTTGGGCGATGCAACGCTGGCTGCATGTCGGGGGCGATCGCGACCAGCCCTGAAGTGCGCGGGATCCGGCGCCCTGCCATGGCGGCGCCGGCGTGCCATGTTCGCGCAGGCGCGACGCGCCGACGCGAACTCCGACGCGATGCGCGGTTACAGGCCGGCCGCGCTGCGCAGGGCCTGCGCCTTGTCGGTGCGCTCCCAGGAGAATTCGGGTTCTTCGCGGCCAAAGTGGCCGTATGCGGCGGTCTTTTCGTAGATCGGGCGCAGCAGGTCGAGCATCTGGATGATGCCCTTGGGCCGCAGGTCGAAGTATTCATCGACCAGGGCCGCCAGTTTCTCGTCCGAAATGACCCCGGTGCCTTCGGTGTAGATGGTCACGTTCATCGGCTTGGCCACACCGATGGCGTACGCGACCTGGATCTGGCACTGCCGCGCCAGGCCGGCGGCCACGATGTTCTTTGCCACGTAACGTGCCGCGTAGGCCGCCGAGCGGTCCACTTTGGTCGGGTCCTTGCCGCTGAACGCGCCGCCGCCATGCGGGCACGCGCCGCCGTAAGTGTCGACGATGATCTTGCGCCCGGTCAGGCCGCAGTCGCCCTGCGGGCCGCCGATCACGAACCGGCCGGTCGGGTTGACCAGGTACCTGGTGTTCTTGAGCCATTCCTTGGGCAGCACCGGTTTGATGATCTCCTCGATCACCGCTTCGATGAAGGCCGGCTTCATCTTGCTGCCGTCGCTCATTTCGGGTGCGTGCTGGCTCGACAGGACCACGGTGTCGATGCTGTGCGGTTTGCCGTCCACGTAGCGCATCGTGACCTGGCTCTTGGCATCGGGGCGCAGGAACGGCAGCCGGCCGTCCTTGCGCAACTGGGACTGGCGCTCGACCAGACGGTGCGCGTAGTAGATCGGCGCCGGCATCAACTCCGGTGTCTCGTTGCAGGCATAACCGAACATCAGGCCCTGGTCACCGGCGCCGGTGTTGAGGTGGTCGTCGCTGGCGTGGTCGACGCCCTGCGCGATGTCGTTGCTTTGCTTGTCGTAGGCCACCAGCACCGCGCAGCCCTTGTAGTCGATTCCGTATTCGGTGTTGTCGTAGCCGATGCGCTTGATCGTGTCACGCGCGACCTGGATGTAGTCGACGTGCGCGTTGGTCGTGATCTCGCCTGCCAGCACCACCAGGCCGGTGTTGCACAGGGTTTCGGCCGCCACGCGTGACTTCGGGTCCTGTTTGAAGATCGCGTCGAGGATTGCGTCGGAGATCTGGTCCGATACCTTGTCTGGGTGGCCTTCGGACACGGATTCGGAAGTGAAGAGGAAATCGTTCGCCATAGTTTTCAATGCTCCAGTAACAACGAGGGTCGCGTTGCCTGGGCGCCGGTGCCTTGGCGAACGCTTTAGCAGATTCACAAGGCACAATTGGCCGCTGCAAAACATCGGCCCATCGTGGTGTCGCCCTGCAAGTAGTTCCGTAACTCGGCGACCAGATTATTTTACCCCAGGC
>JANLQZ010000379.1:0-10880 GCA_031368125.1 Betaproteobacteria bacterium | reverse complement strand
AGGTTGGCCAGGAAGTCGTCGCCGAAGAACATCGGCGGCGGCAGGCTGAAGATCTCGGTGCGCGAATGGGTCGCGAACACGAACATGAAATAGAACGGCGCAAGCATGATCAGCGAGCCGACGCCCACCACGCAGTAGGCGGCCCAGGGTGCCAGTCGATCGGATTGGAGTTTCATGGGATGGTCTGCGGGTTTCAGGCCGAGGGCCCGCGCGGGGCGAAGGCCTTGTTGGTGAGCCAGGTCAGCACGGCCACGACGATGAACAGCAGCCACGACATCGCGCTGGCGGCGCCGAAGTCGTTGAAATCGAAGGCCATGCGGTAGAGGTAGATGGCGGTCGTCATGCCGGCCTGGTCGGAGCCGCCACGTCCGCCGGTCAGGATGAAGGGCTCCTCGAACAGTTGCAGGCCGCCGATGACCGAGAGCGTCACGCCGAAGAAGATCATCGGCTTGAGGCTGGGCAGCGTGATGAACCAGAACTGCTGCAGCCGCCCGGCGCCGTCCATGGTGGCGGCCTCGTAGATGTCTTTCGGGATGGTCTGCAGCGCGGCCAGGTACAACACGACGTTGAAGCCCACGTAGCGCCAGAACACGATCATCGAGATCGCCGGCTTGATGTTGTCGGGGTCGCCCAGCCAGTCGATCGCATTGGCCGGCAACAGCCAGCCCAGGCCCGGCACACTGCGCAGCAGCTGCAGGCCGACGTTGACCAGGCCGTAGTCGGTGGAGAACAGCGAACTGAACAGGATCGCGATCGCCACCGTGGACGTGATGTAGGGCATGAAATAGGCGCCGACGACGCCGTTGCGCAGCCGCTTGAACGAAGAATGGATGAAATAGGCCAACGGGATCGCGACCACGTGTTGCGGCACACCGGACGCAAACGCCAGCCAGGCGGTGTTCTTGAGCGACTTCCAGAACCATTCGTCCTGCAAGGCGAAGGCGTAGTTGTCCAGCCCCACGAAGGCCATGGCGCCCAGGCCGCTGGTGGGCTCCCAGGACTGGAACGCCAGGTACAGCGAGAACACCAGCGGAAACAGGCCGAATACCGCGAACAGCAGCACGAACGGGCTCAGGAACACATAAGGCGCCCACTCGGGTGACAGGCGCAGGGCGGACGGCAGTTTCATGGGGTGTCGCGCTCGGGGTGGTGGTTTGGGGGGCCGTGCGGAACGTGTCAGCGGTGGGCGCGTTTTTGCAGCAGGCGCTGTGCGTCGGCCAGGGCGGTGGCAATGTCCTTGCCGCGGTCGAGTACCTTGTCGAGTTCGGTATTGATCACCTCATCGGCGAATGCATCCTGTTTGTGCACATCCACGGCGGTGATCTTGCTAACCGCGGCGCGCCAGCCTACCCGCGCCTTCTGGTCGCCCAGGAACGCGATCGGCAACTCGAAGAACGGGTCGTCGTAGGTTTCCAGTAGCGCCGGGAAGGCGTCCTGCGACTTGAACGCGCCGAGCTGGACCGCGCGGTCGAGTGTCATCATCTGAATGAACTCCCACGCCAGCGCCTTGTTCGCCGCTGGAGCGCCGCGGGCGATGGCGAAAAACGTTCCGCCATAGGCGGCGAAAGCGCCTTCAGGCAACTGGGCGGCGCGCCACAGGCCCTTGGTGTCGGGCGCGAGCCAGTTGTTGAGGTGCCCGGCCAGCCAGGCGCCGGTCATCTGGGTGGCGATGGTGCCGCGCTTGAAACCCTCGGACCACTCGTTGGACCAGGCGGACACCCTGGCGTCGAGTTTCTGCTGGCGCACCTTGCGCGCCAGCTCGAACGCACGCACGAAGCGCGGCGAGGTGACGAGCACGTTGGACTGGTTGTCGAAATACAGGCCTTCCCCGGGCCGCACGCCGGTACGGATGGCGATGTCCTTCATGTCGCGCGCATGGGCCATCAGGTAGGCGCCGGTGCTTGCCTTGATCCTGGCGCCGGCCGCCACGTAGCTGTCCCAGGACTGGACCATCTCGGCCTCGCTGACGCCGGCTTTCGCCAGCACGTCGGCGCGGTAGAGCAGGGTGCCGGGGCCGATGTCGGTCGGTGCGGCGACCACCGCGCCCCTGCGGTTGGTGGCTTGCGCAAAGGCGTAGGGCACGTAGCGCGCCTGGAACTGCCGGATGTTGTAGGGCGCTCGCGACAGGTCCTCGAGCCCGCCACCCTGGGCGAACCGGCCGACGTAACCGACCTCGAGCGCCATCACGTCGGGCAGGTAGAACGAGGTCGACAGGGCCGTCGTCATGGCCGTGTGGTGGTCGCTGAACTGCCGGCTCACCACCTTGACGTCGACCGTGGGATGCAGGCGTTTCCATTGCGGGATTGCGGAGCGCACGATCTCGTCGACGGCCGGGAACGCGGCCACCGTGAGGGTTTGCTGCGCCTGCGCGTCGCACAGCAGCAGCGCCAACAGGCCGATGCCGACCCAACCCCGGCCAGGTCTGAACCACTGAGTCGTCATTCCCATCCGAGAGCCTCCACGTGTCGATCCGGCCACAACCTGCGCAGCCCACGGCCGGATCGGACCGTGATGAAAGCGATTTCAAAAATGATTATAGGGGCCGGTTGTAAAGCGCAAGACTAGGGTAATCCCGCACGCGGCGCGGCGGCTCATTGCCGACGGGGTGGTTGGGCAGTCTGCGTTCAAGCCTGTCGAAGGCCTTCGGCCCTTTGAAGCTTCGACCCTTCGCCAAGCTCAGGGCGGCCAAGCTCAGGGCAGGCCAAGCTCACCGGAAACGGCTTATGTCTTTGAACGCCCAGGCGACTCAGGTGACCAGGCGCCGACCCGACTCGCGTGCGATGACGCGCGGTGGCGGAATCTGCGCCGTCGGCTTGGCGCCGGCCAAAAGCTGCAGCATCGCGGACGCCGCCAACTGGCCGAGCTCATAGGCCGGCTGGTGCACCGTGGTCAAGGGAGGAATGGCATAGACCGAGGTCGGCAGGTCGTCGAATCCCACCAGCGACACGTCTTCCGGTACCCGCAGCCCGCGCCGCTGCAGGCCGAGCGTGACGCCACAGGCCATCTGGTCGTTGGCCGCGAATATGGCGGTGAATTTGCGCTGGCTGTCGAGCAGGCGCGCCACCGCCAGCAGTCCGCTGACCTCTTGGTACGCGCCCGGAACCACCAGGGCGGGATCGTAGAGGATGCCGGCCGCCTCGAGCGCGGCGCGGTATCCGCGCTGGCGCTCGATCGCATCCGAGTGGTCCGGGTCGCCGGTGATGAAAGCGATATCGCGGTGCCCGAGCGCAATCAGATGCTGGGTGGCGAGGCGGCCGCCTTCGAAGTTGTCGAAATTCAGCGAGAACAGTCCCGGCGCCTTCAGCGTGCGGCCCGTCACCACCACCGGGACCGTCCTGGCGCACGCCTTGAGGGCCTGGTCGGGCAACCGGCCGGTGAGCACGATGATGCCGTCGACCCGCCGCGCGCGCAGCACCTCGATACAGCGCGCTTCGGCTTCGGCATTCCAGTTGCCGTTGACAAACAGTGCGCTGTATCCGGCCGGGTCGAGTTGGTCCTGGATGCCGCGCAGCGCGATGCCGTAGAACGGGCTGTCAATGGCCTGCGTTATCACGCCGATGCTCAGCGTGCGGCCACCGGCCAGTCCGCGCGCCACCGGATTGGGCACGAACCCCAGCCGGGCGATGGCTTCGTCGATCGACTTTTTCTTGGCCTCGCTGACCACCGCGGTGCCGTTGAGGACACGCGACACCGTGCTCGGAGAAACCCCTGCGGCGCGGGCCACGTCGTCGAGCTTCACCACTGTCGCTCGGCTGCCCGGTGGCGACCTGACAGCCTTGCGCGCACTGGCCGAGTTCTTCATGGGAGTCCCTGATCTGGTCAGCAACGAGTATAAGCAGCGCCGCATGGACCCCAGCGCGGTGCCGGTCCGGCATGGCGACCCGTTGCCCGGCACACGTGGTCCGGCGCGTGGTCCGGCGCGTGGCTTGGCACGCGGCCGGCTTGGCGAAGCGCGCGGCCAAAGCGGCAAAAGCGGTGAAATGGGGGCGACCAACTGTCGTTTTCCGGCCTACGGATTGCTTGTCGGGCCGCGGCCGTGCACCGACAATCTGACCCATCGCCCCACGCGAGGCACGAACAAAGGGAGTCTCGATGCTTTTTGCCCCCCATCCTGAGGATGAAGCGACCCGCCTGGCGGCGCTGCTTTCCCTTGAGGTTCTCGACAGTGGCCCGGAGGCCGAGTTCGATGCCCTGGTGCACGCCGCGTCGCTGGTCTGCGGCACGCCGATTTCGCTGATCAGCCTGATCGACACCGAACGCCAGTGGTTCAAGGCGAACGTGGGGCTGCCCGGGGTCTCCGAGACACCGCGCGACGTGGCCTTCTGCTCGCACGCGATCCTCGGTGACGGCCTGTTCGAGGTGGCGGATGCCAGCCTGGACGCGCGTTTTGCGGACAACCCGTTGGTCGCGGGCCAACCCGACATTCGCTTTTATGCCGGCGCGCCGCTCAGACTCAGCGACGGCAGCCACGTCGGTACGTTGTGCGTGATCGACCGCCAGCCGCGCCAGCTCAGCGAGAACCAGCGCGAGGTCTTGCGCAGCCTGGCAACGGCGGCCGCGCATGCACTGGAAGGGCGGCGCGCGATACGCGCAGTGCGGCAAGCCGCGCAGGACGTGGTGGCCAGCGAGGCGCGCTTCCGCGCGTTGAGCGAGGCGTCCCCGCTCGGGGTGTTCGCCACCGACCCGCGCGGCGCCTGCACCTACACCAACGAGCGCTGGCAGGAGATCTACGGGCTGACGCTTGCCCAAAGCCTCGGCGCTGGCTGGGCCGCGACATTGCATCCGGACGATCAGGCCAGGGTGGTATCCGACCTGCGGCAGAGCGCCAGGGAGCAACGCGAGTTCTCGATGGAGTACCGCATACTGCATCCGCAGACGCAACTGCGCCATGTGCACGCCCGGGCCCGCGCGGTGGTCGGGCCCGACCGGGATGTGGTGGGCTACGTCGGCTCGGTGGAAGATGTGACCGAGCGGCGCCAACTGGCGGCGCAGCTGGCCGAGCAACACGAACTGCTGCGCGTGACGCTGCAGTCGATCGGCGACGCCGTCATCACCACCGACGCCCGCGGCGATGTGGTCTGGCTCAATCCGGTGGCCGAACGCATGACCGGCTGGACCAGCGCCGAGGCACGCGGACGGCCGTCCGTGCAGGTTTTTCATATCGTCAACGAAGAGAACCGGCAGCTCGCCGAGAGCCCGGTGGTCATTTGCCTGGCACAACAAAGCGCTTCCGGGCTGGCCAGCCGCACGCTGCTGGTCTCGCGCGATGGCCACGAATACGGCATCGAGGACTCGGCGGCGCCGATCCGCAACGCAGCCGGCCACGTGCTCGGCGTGGTGCTGGTGTTTCACGATGTCACCGAGCAGCGGCGCATGACCGGCGAAATGAGCTACCGGGCCACGCACGACGCCCTGACCGGGCTGGTGAACCGGGTCGAATTCGAAACCCGGCTGCGGCGCGTGTTGCGCAAGGCGCAGGAGGACAAGAGCGCCCATGCGCTGATGTACATCGACCTGGACCAGTTCAAGCTGGTCAACGACGCCTGCGGACACGCGGTCGGCGACGAGTTGCTGCAGCAGGTGTCGAAGCTGCTGTTTTCGGCCGTGCGCGACCGCGATACGCTGGCGCGCCTGGGTGGCGACGAGTTCGGCGTGATCCTGGAGCATTGCACCGCCGAGCAGGCGCAGCGCGTGGCGCAGCAGATCTGCGACCGCATGGACGACTTCCGGTTTGTGCACGACGGCCGGCGCTTCCGTATCGGCACCAGCATCGGGCTGGTGCCGGTCGACAGCCGCTGGGCCACCACCGAACTGATCCTGCAGGCGGCCGACACCTCGTGTTACGCGGCCAAGGAGGCGGGTCGCAACCGGGTGCATGCCTGGTTCGACACCGACCAGGCGATGCGCGCGCGGCACGGTGAAATGCAGTGGACGACGCGCATCGAACAGGCGCTCGACGAAGACCGCTTCGTGTTGTATGCGCAACGCATCGAGGCGCTGGGCGACGCGGCGCAGGGCCTGCATGCCGAGGTGCTGTTGAGGATGCGGGGCGCGGACGGCGCGCTGGTGCCACCGGGGGCGTTCCTGCCGGCGGCCGAGCGTTTCCACCTCGCCTCGCGGATCGACCGCTGGGTCCTGGCGCGGTCGATTGCCTGGATGAAGCGCATGCCGTCGACCAACGAGCTGGCAACCCTGAGCGTCAACCTGTCGGGCCAGTCGGTCGGTGACCGCGCCTTCCACCGCTGGGCGATCGAGGCGTTGTCCGAAGCCGGGGACCCGATCTGCCGGCGCCTGTGCCTGGAGATCACGGAAACCGCCGCGGTGACCAACCTGGCGGATGCCGCGGTGTTCATCGAACAGGTCCGCGCGGTGGGCGTACGCGTGGCGCTGGACGACTTTGGAGCCGGTGCGTCGTCGTTCGGCTACCTCAAGTCGATGCCGGTCGATTTCCTGAAGATCGACGGGCAGTTCATCCGCGACCTCGTCACCGACCCGCTGGACGAGGCGGCCGTGCGCTGTTTCGCCGAGGTCGCCCGCGTGGTGGGAATGAAGACCGTGGCCGAGTTCGTCGACAAGCCCGAGGTGCTGGCGCGCCTGCGCGTGATCGGTGTCGACTACGCGCAGGGCTTCCTGCTGCACCGGCCGGAGCCGATCGACGCGTTGCTGGAACTGCAGGCCAGCTGAGCGGGCCTGCTGCCGGCCCGGCACATCACGACAGGGCCGCGTTTTCGGTGTCCGACGGTTCGGGGGTGTTGAAACCCAGGCCGTACAGGCGCGCGTAGGGACCATCGGCCCGCAGCAGTTGCGCGTGCGCCCCGACCTCCTGGATGCGGCCGCCTTCCATCACCACGATGCGGTCGGCGTGCTGCACCGTCGACAGGCGGTGCGCGATGACCAGCGTGGTGCGCCGTTGCATCAGCCGTTGCAGCGCCTCCTGGACCGCGCGTTCCGATTCCGCGTCCAGCGCCGATGTTGCTTCGTCGAGGATCAGCACCGGCGCGTCCTTGTACAACGCGCGGGCGATGGCCAGGCGCTGGCGTTGCCCGCCCGAGAGCTGCATGGCGTTGTGTCCCACCACGGTATCGAGCCCCTGAGGTAGTTCGTCGACCAGGTTTTGCAGGTTGGCGGCGGCGAGGCAATGCGCCACCCTGGCGCGGTCGAGTTCCTGCCCGAGCGCCACGTTGACCGCGATCGTGTCGTTGAGCATCAGCACATGCTGGCTGACCACGGCGAACTGCCGGCGCAACGAGCCCAGATCCCAGGTGCGCACATCGTGGTCGTCCAGGTAGACGGCGCCGGAGCCGACCTCGGTGAACCGGGGCAGCAGGTTCACCAGCGTGGTCTTGCCTGCGCCCGAGGCCCCCACAAGGGCGATCGTCTCGCCGGCCGCCACCTCGAGGCTGAAGTCTTCCAGCGCCGCTACCGTGTTGTCGCCGTAGGTCACGCCCACACGCTCGAAGCGGATCGCGCCGGTGGCGCGCGGCTTGGCGAACGTGCCCCCGGTTTCGCCCGGCGTGGCGGCGATCAGGTCCAGCCCGCGCTCCATCGCGGCCAGGCCGCGCGTGATCGGGTTGGCCACCTCGGTCAGGTGCTTGAGCGGGGCGATCAGCATCAGCATCGCGGTCACGAAGGCCACGAAGCCGCCCACCGAGGTGTTTTGGTCGGCGCTCTGGACCAGCGCCACCGTGATCACCGTGGACAAGGCGATCGCCGCCAGCAGCTGCGTCAGCGGCGTCATGGCGGCGGACGCCGCGGTGGATTTCATCGACAGCCGGCGCAAGCCGTCGCTCAGGCCGTGAAAGCGCCGCGCCTGCGAATCCTGCGCCGCATGCAGCCGGACATCCCGATGCGCGAGCACGTTCTCTTCGACCACATAGGCCAGCTGGTCGGTGGCTTCCTGGCTGTTGCGCGTCACGCGGTACAACCGGCGCGACAACTTGCGCATGACGTACGCCACCGCCGGGAACAGGCACACCACGATCAAGGTCAGCTTCCAGTTCAGGTACAGCAGGTACGCCACCAGCGCCAGCAGCGTCAGGCTGTTGCGCGTCAGGGTCATCAGTGCGCTGACCAGCAGCGTCGCGCCGGACTGCACTTCGTACACGATCGTGTTGGCCAGCGCGCTCGAGGTCTGCACCGAGAACAGCGACAGCTGAGCGTCGAGCAGTCGCGCAAACATCGCCTTGCGCAGCACCACCAGGCCGTGGCTGGTGATCTTGGTCATCGCCAGTTGGGCGGCAAAGCTGCACAGTCCGCGCACACTGAACAACAGCACCAGCGACACCGGCACCACCCACAGCGGCAGCGCGCCTTTCTGGAAGCCGCGGTCCAGCAGCGGCTGCAGCAGCGCCGGGATCAGCGGCTCGGACAGGGCCAACAGCAGCGTCGCGCCGGCGGCGATGGCCCACACGGACGCCGGCCGGCCAAAAAACGGCCACAGGCGCGCCATCCGCCGGAACAGGCTGGCGGCCAGCGCCACGCTCTGCTTCGGGTCGGTGTCGGGCGGGGAACGGGTCATGTCGGTGGGCGCTGGGCGGCTTATTATCGGGGCACCGTTCACGCGGCCCGGCGGCATTCGCCGCGGTGTGTGGTCGCATCCTGTTGCAATCGCGGCGGCGACGCGTGGTACGCTTGATCTTGAGTCGAAAGACGCGTTGTACGAACCCGCAGCATCTCCATCCTTCAATGATCTCCCGCCTGATTCACCGCGTCAAAAATACCCTGCGTTTGTTGCTTGCCAGCGTGGCCCTGGTGACCACCTTGCCGGCCATGGCACAGTTCCGGGTCGAAGTCTCGGGCATTGGCATGACCCAGTTGCCGATCGCCATTGCCGCCTTTCGCGGCGACGACGCCGCGCCGCAAAAGATCGGTGCCATCGTGCAGGCGGATCTGGAGCGCAGCGGGCAGTTTCGCGGCCTCGATGCGGCCGGGGCGGCGCTCGACGAGTTGTCGCGCCCGGACCTGAGCCCGTGGCGCCAGAAGGGGGCCGATTCACTGGTGACCGGCAGCGTCACCCGGCTGGCCGATGGCCGCTTCGACGTGCGCTTCAGGTTGTGGGACGTCGCGCGCGCCCAGGACCTGGGAGGCCAGAGTTTCGCCGTGACGCAGGGCGACCTGCGCCTGTCGGCCCACCGCATCGCCGACTTCGTGTACGAGAAGCTGACCGGTGACAAGGGCGTCTTTTCGACGCGTATCGCGTACGTCACGAAGGCCGGCCAGCGCTTCAACCTGTGGGTGGCCGACTCGGACGGCGAGAACGCGCAATCGGCGCTGGCCAGTTCCGAGCCGATCATTTCGCCGGCCTGGTCTCCGAACGGCGGCCAGCTCGCCTATGTGTCGTTCGAGTCGCGCAAGCCGGTGGTCTACACACACGATGTGGCCAGCGGCAAGCGGCGCCTGCTGGCCAATTTCCGCGGCTCCAACAGCGCGCCGGCATGGTCGCCGGATGGCCGGTCGCTGGCGGTGACGCTGAGTCGCGAGGGCGGTTCGCAGCTGTATGTGATGGACGCCGCGGGTGGTGAGCCGCGCCGGCTGGCGCAATCGGCCAGCATCGACACCGAACCCGCCTTTTCGCCCGACGGGCGCAGCATTTATTTTGTCAGCGACCGCGGCGGCTCGCCGCAGATCTACCGCATGCCTGCGGCGGGCGGCGACGCCGAGCGCGTGACCTTTACCGGAAGTTACAACATCTCGCCGGCACCCAGCCCCGACGGCCGCTGGCTGGCCTTTGTGTCGCGCGTCAACGGCGCCTTCAAGCTGCACGTGATGGAACTTGCCAGCGGCACCACCAACGCGATCACCGACACCGGCGCGGACGAAAGCCCGAGTTTTGCGCCCAACAGCCGATTGATAATTTATGCGACGCAGAGCCAGGCGCGCGAGACGCTGATGACCACCACGGTGGACGGCAGGCTCAAGACCCGGCTGGCGGGGCAAAGTGGCGACATACGGGAGCCGGACTGGGGCCCGTTCCAGAAACAATGAGACCAAACAGGAGTGAATCGATGAACAGACTTTTGCTGGCATGTGCCTGCGCCGTTTTAGTGGCCGGTTGCGGCTCTTCGGTCAAGCTTGACGATGTCTCGGTGGAGGACAAGTCCGGCACACCGGTGGCCGGGCAGGCGGCCGCCGGACAGGGCGCGGCGCGGGCTGGCGCGGGCAGCTCGGGTGCCGTCACGAATTCGGCCATTGCGCCGGTCAGCATCGGACAGGCGCCGAGTGCCGCACCCGCGCCGTCGGGACCACGCATCGTCTACTTCGACTTCGACAGCTTCATCATCAAGCCCGAGTTCCAGGACCTGATCGACGCGCATGCACGCTACATCAAGGCCGACCGCAATCGCCGGGTGGCCATCGAGGGCCATACCGACGAGCGTGGCGGGCGCGAATACAACCTGGCCCTGGGCCAGAAGCGCTCGGAGGCGGTGCGGCGCGCGCTCGGCCTGCTGGGGGTTCCCGACAACCAGATCGAGGCCGTGAGTTTTGGCAAGGAGAAACCGGCCGCCCAGGGCAGCGACGAGACTTCGATGGCGAAGAACCGGCGCGCGGAAATCTTCTACCGATGAAGACGCGTACACGCCATCGGCTGCAGCCGGGCTGGATCAGGGTGGCGGTGCTGGCGGCCTGCCTGTGGCAGGGTGTGGCCCACGCCGGCCTGTTCGATGACGAGGAGGCGCGCAAGGCGATTCTCGATCTGCGCCAGCGCGTCGAAACCACGCGCCAGTCGTCCGATGTGGGTCTGCAGCGGCTGCTGGACAGCCAGAACGAACTGCTGCGCCGCAGTGCCGAAGAAAACGCCCAGATGCGGCGCAGCCTGCTCGACCTGCAGAACCAGATCGAATTGCTGCGCGCCGATGTCGCGCGCCTCAGCGGCCAGGGCG
>JANLQZ010000374.1:0-2060 GCA_031368125.1 Betaproteobacteria bacterium | reverse complement strand
TTCGGCAAACGCGAACCGGACCTCGGCGTTGTTGATCGGAAAAACGCACTCGGCCGATGCGGCATCCTGGTACAGCGGTATCGGCACCGCGCCCAGCGACTGCGCCGCCAGCATGGTGGCGTACAGGCGCGGCCGGTTCGAACCGACCACCACCATGTGTTCGTCGCGGCACAGGCCGGCCTGGTGCAGCCCGCAGGCGAGTTGCCGCACCATCACCGCCAGGTCGCCCCAGGACAGGGTTTGCCAGATGCCGTATTCCTTTTCGCGCATCGCAGGCGCGGTCGGACGCTCGGCGGCGTGTCGCATCAGCAGTTTGGGAAAAGTCGTTTGCAACTTGGGTCCTTTGTCCAGGTGCCGGGTCGACCGGCGGGGCCATTCGGCCAGCCCGCGGAGTCAACTTGGATAGCAGCGAATATAGAAAGTTATTTGACGCTGGGATGTCGGTTCGACGACAATTCAAGCCTTCATCCACTAGGGCTTTCCCTAGGTTTTTCCCATCCATGCATCTAGTTGCCGGCGCTGTGATCCATGTCAACCGAGCTTTCCCTGCACCACCGGCGCCGCGCGCCACTGCCGGCCGAACTGGCCGCGATTCCCTGGTTGGACACTCTCGATGCCAACCAGTACCAGCAGGTGGTAACCGAGATCAAGGTCGGTGATGCCTTGCCGGGCGACTTCGTCTGCCGCACCGGCCGGCCCGTGACCTACTGGTTCGGTGTCGTCGACGGCCTGCTCAAGATGAGCAGCGACAGCGCCGACGGCCAGACCATGACCTTCACCGGCGTGCCACCCGGCGGCTGGTTCGGCGAAGGCACCGCACTCAAACGCGAACCCTACCGCTACAACATCCAGGCGCTGCGCAAGAGCATCGTGGCCGGCCTGCCGGTCGACACCTTCCACTGGCTGCTCGACCACTCGATCGGTTTCAACCGCTTCGTCATGAACCAGATCAACGAACGCCTGGGTCAGTTCATCGCCGCGCGCGAGATCGACCGCATGAACAACCCAGACGCGCGCGTGGCGCGCAGCCTGGCGGCACTGTTCAACCCGGTGTTGTACCCTGGTGTTGGCGAGTTGCTGCGGATCACGCAGCAGGAGTTGGCCTACCTGGTCGGCCTGTCGCGCCAGCGCGTCAACGAAGCGCTCAGCGCGTTACAGGCGCAGGGCGTGATCCGGGTCGAATACGGCGGCGTCCGGGTGCTGAGCCTGGAAGCGTTGCGATCGACCATTTTTTCCAAACCGGGCGGGTCCTGAGACCCTTTGCGCTGACTATGTCCATGAACAGTCCTTCCACCCCCGACGGCTTCCAGCGGGCGCCCAAACCACCAGGTGCGCCGGCGCGCAGCGGCGCCACCACGACCGATGGCACAACCACCAGCCGGCTCAACAAACGCATGGCCGAGCTCGGCATGGCCTCGCGCCGCGAGGCCGACGACTGGATCGGGCGCGGCTGGGTCAAGGTCAACGGACAGGTGGCCACCATGGGAATGCAGGTCACGGCCGATGCGCGCATCGAAGTGGCGAAACAGGCGCAAGGCCAGCAGGCCAACCAGGTCACGATCCTGCTCAACAAGCCGATGGGCATCGTGAGCGGGCAGGCCGAGGACGGCCACCAGCCGGCGATCACCTTGGTACAGCCGCAGAACCGATGGGCCGAGGACAACGCGCGCTTCTTCTTTCACCCCAGGCAGCTGCAAAGCCTGGTGCCAGCCGGGCGGCTGGACATCGACTCGATCGGCTTGCTGGTGTTGACGCAGGACGGCCGCGTGGCCCGGCAACTGATCGGCGAAGAGTCGGTGCTGGAGAAGGAATACCTGGTGCGGGTCGCCTACACCGGATTGAACGAGCCCGCGGGCGGCGACACCCGGCTCGACGAGATCCACGACGGCGACCCGGTGCGCACCAATGTGCAGGCGGTTTTCCCGAGCGCCGGCCTGGCCAGACTGCGCCACGGCCTGAGCCTGGACGGCCAGCCGCTCAAGCCGGCGCGGATCAGCTGGCAAAACCCCGAGCAGTTGCGCGTGGTGTTGACCGAAGGCAAGAAACGCCAGATCCGGCGC
>JANLQZ010000286.1:0-2677 GCA_031368125.1 Betaproteobacteria bacterium | reverse complement strand
GTACCGGCTACGCGTTGCTGCCGGTCGATTCCGACGGCTCGGTGCGCCGCTTCGACGAACATATCGAATGGGACGGCAGTGCCGTGCCCACGCTGGTCGGCCAGATGGCGCGCCGCCTCGGACGCACAGTCGGCTCCGGCCTGATCGACTTTGCATCGGGCCCGCCGTTCCAGTTCATCCCGCTGCAGACTGTGCTGGCGTGGCACGATACCGGCGATGCGGCCCAGCTTGCGCGTGTATTCAAGGGACGCCCGGTGCTGCTCGGCAGCGTCCTCAAATACGAAGACCGCCTCGCGGCGCCGGTCAACCTGCTGGCATGGGACCCGGACGCCAGCAACCTGCCGGGGGTCGTGCTGCACGCCCAGGCGCTGCGCAACCTGCTCAACGACGGACTGGTCCAGCTGGCGCCCGCATGGCTGCCCTTTGCCATGGCGCTGGCGGCTGCGTTGTTGTGGTTTTGGGCACCACACACCGCGCTCGCGCTGCTGATGTTGCTGGCCGTGTGGATCACCTGTCTTGCCGGGTCGACACTGGCCTTGTACCGAGGCCTGCAGTTGCCGGTGGCCGGTGTGATGCTGGTCGCCACGGCCGCGCTGTCCGGGCGGCAGCTGCTGGAGGCCGCGCTGGGCCTGCGGGAACGGCGCCGGCTGCGGCGCGCCTTCGACGGCTACGTCAGCCCCGACGTGATGCACGAAATCCTGGCCGGCACGCTGACCCCGGCGCTGGGGGGTGTCAAACAGTTCGGCTGCGTGATGTTTTCCGACATCCGTGGCTTCACCACGCTGAGCGAGCACCTGACACCGGAACAGACGATCGCGTTTCTCAACCGCTATTTCGAACGCGTCGTGCCGATCATCCACGCACATGGTGGCACGGTGGTCAGTTTCATGGGCGACGGCATCATGGCCGTGTTCGGTGTGCCCAAGCCGCTGCCCAACCCCTGCGCGGCCGCCTTTGCCGCGGCCAAAGCCATGCTCGAGTACCGCAGCCGCCTGACGGTCGAGCTGGTTGCAGGCGGGCAGCGCCCGCTGCGGATCGGCATCGGGCTGCACGCCGGAATTGGCGTGGCGGGGCACATCGGCGCACAGGCCAGGCACGAATACTCGCTGATCGGCGACGTGACCAACGTCGCGGCCAGGCTCGAAGGCGTCACCAAGGAGGTCGGTTACGGGCTGGTCTGCTCGCGCGCCGTGTTCGAACAGATTGGCAAGCAGGAACAGCTGGTGCCGCTCGGGGAGCACGCGATCAAGGGGCATTCGCCGGTGGAGATCTTCGGCTTCGACCCGGTGGATGTGGCTGAACCAGCGGAGAGCGCCGTGGTGCCGCTTGCCGCCACCTGAGGCGCCGTTCCGGCACTGCGATCACTGGCATGACGCACAGACAATGCAAATTGTTAGCAGTATTACAAGATGTCAAGGCACAATCTTGCGAAAACGCAAATTGAGAAGCTGATTCTGTAACCGGAATTTTCGCCATCCCATGAGAATCTGCCGTCCCGCCACCCTGCTGTGCCGTTACGCCTTGGTCGTTGCCGGTCTTTGCACTGCGCTGGCGGGTGCTGGCGAGCTTTCGCCGACCGAGCGCTCAGTCACGCAGGCGACCACTCTGCGCGCACTCGGAAATCTCACCCTGTCGATCGAGGTGCTCGAGAATTCCGTGCGCAGCGCCGTGACGGACGTCGAACGCATGACGGCCACTGGCGAACTGGGCGCGTCCCAACTACAAGCGCGGCAGTTGGACCAGGCAGCGTTGTCGCTGCGCGCGGCCTACCAGTACTTTTCCGGCACGCCTCGCGCGCGTTACGCACTGGACCTCGGCAACCTGGCGCTAATCGGCAAGCGCCACCAGGAGGCCCGGGATTTCTACCAGGAAGCACTGCGACTCGCGGGTGACGACGCCGACCTGGCCCTGAGCGCCGGCCTCAACCTCGCGCGGCTGGCCCCCGAAGCAGAACGCCTGCAGCGGCTGTACACACTTTATCCCAGGATCGCCGGCGTCACGGACATCGGCAGCCGGGCCCGGCTATACCTCAATCTTGGCGCGCAGGCACATGGGCTGGGCAAACCGGCACTCGCGCTGAGTTACCAAAGTTACGAAACGGCGCGCCAGCAGGGCGCGGCCGGCGCCAGCAGTCGCATACGGGTCGAGTCCCTGGACGCGCTGGCCCAGTTGTACGAAGACAACGACCGCCAGCGCGACGCATTGCTGCTGACCCAGCAGGCGGTCGCTGCCGCGCGCGACCAGCCGCCGGGCGCGGTGGGCGACCTGATGGTCGGCCTCGAATGGCGCCAGGCGCGTCTATACACCGCGCTGGGCCGGCACGACCTGGCCCTGGCCGCCTACCAGCGCGCCGTCGACCAGGTCGAGCCTGTACGTCAGGACATGCCGATCGACTACGACGATGGTGCGTCTTCGTTTCGCCGCACACTCGAACCGATCTACCTGGGACTGTTCGAAGGCCTGCTGAAGGCCGCCGCCCAACAGACCGGCGAAGCGAAGGCCGGTTACCTGCGGCGCGCGCGCGATGCCATCGAATTGATCAAGCAGGCCGAGATGCAGGACTACCTGGGCGACCGCTGCACCGTGGACACGGTAAAAGGCGGCACACCAACCGTCATTCCCGCGGGAACGGCGGTGTTGTATCCCGTCATCCTCGGCGACCGCATCGAGCTGCTGC
>JANLQZ010000263.1:0-2640 GCA_031368125.1 Betaproteobacteria bacterium | reverse complement strand
GCGTCGCATTTGCCGAAGCCGGCCAGGTCGCGCGTGAACGCGTCGATATCGGCCAGCGCATTGCGGCCGATCAGGTGCTGGTACAGGGCCTGCAGGCCGAACTCGCGCGCACGGCTGCGGGCCGACTTGCTGCCGGCCTTGCGCGCGCCGGTGCTGGTAAGCCCGGTGCGTGACTGGCGCGGGGGACGTGTGCCGGCGGGCAGCGCTTTGGGTTCGCTCATCCGATGTCTTCCAGCAGGTTGGCCATTTCCACCGCCACCCGGGCGGCATCGCGGCCCTTGTCGGTCTGGCGCGCCATCGCCTGTTCGACGTTCTCGGTGGTCAGGATGGCGTTGGCGATTGGCAACTGGTAGTCGAGCGCGACCCGGCTGACCCCGGCACCGGACTCGTTGGCCACCAGTTCGAAATGGTAGGTTTCGCCGCGGATGATGCAACCCAGCGCCACCAGCGCGTCGTATTTGGCGGTCTCGGCCAGCGCCTGCAGCGCCACCGGCACTTCGAGCGCGCCCGGCACGCGGATATGGTCGATGTGTTCCTCGACCACGCCCAGCGCCAGCAGCTCCGCCTTGCAGGCCGCCGCCAGGGCGTCGGTGATGGATTCGTTGAAGCGCGCCTGCACCATGCCCACGCTGAGTTTCTTGCCCTTGAGCCGGTGGTCGCCGGACTCCAGTTTTCCCTTGTCTGCGCCAAACATGTGTTGTTCCCTGTGTCGTTGTTTCAGTGCGTGATGTAGCCGTCGATCTCCAGGCCATACCCCGCCATGCTGGGCATGCGCCGCGGATTGCCCAGCAGGCTCATTTTCTGGACCCCGCATTCGCGCAGGATCTGCGCGCCGATGCCGTAGGTGCGCAGGTCCATGCGGCCGCGTTCGGGCCCGTGGCTGGCGCGTGCCGTGCCCTCGAACTGCGACAGCAACTGCGCGGCGCTTTCGCCGCAATTGAGCAGCACCACCACCCCCTTGCCCTCGGACGCGATGCGCGCCAGGCAGGCGTCCAGGCTCCAGGAATGCATCGCGCGGTCGACCTCCAGCGCGTCGAGCACCGACAGCGGCTCGTGCACCCGTACCGGTACCGTCTCGTGCGCGCCCCATTGGCCCCGGACCAGCGCCAAGTGGATGCCCTGGCCGGGCTTGTCGCGAAACGCGTGGGCCGTGAATTCACCGGCCGCCGTGTGCAGCGAGCGGGTGCCTACCTTCTCGATCAGCGACTCGACCCGGCTGCGGTGTTCGATCAGGCTGGCGATGGTGCCGATCTTCAATCCGTGCTCGGCCGCGAACAATTGAAGATCCGGCAGCCGCGCCATGGTGCCGTCGTCCTTCATGATCTCGCAGATCACAGCGGCCGGACTGCAGCCGGCCATGGCCGCCAGGTCGCAACCCGCCTCGGTATGGCCGGCGCGCAACAAGACGCCGCCCTCGACCGCCTGCAGCGGGAAGATGTGGCCCGGCTGCACCAGGTGGGCCGGCCGGGCACCCGGGGCTCCCGCCGCCTGCACCGTGCGCGCACGGTCGGCCGCCGAGATGCCGGTGGTCACGCCTTCGGCGGCCTCGATCGACACCGTGAAGGCGGTGCCTTTCTTGTCGCTGTTGCGCGTCGTCATGGGCGGCAACTGCAGGTGTTCACAGCGTTCGCGCGTCAGCGTCAGGCAGATCAGTCCGCGCCCGAAACGCGCCATGAAATTGATCGCCGCCGCCGAGACATGGTCGGCGGCCAACACCAGGTCGCCTTCGTTTTCGCGGTCTTCCTCGTCCACCAGGATCACGATGCGACCGGCACGCAACTCGGCCACGATCTCTTCGATCGACGAAATCGCCGCGCCACGGGAGCTGCTCATGGGGTTCCTTTGCGCTGCGTGCTGCGGTGCCGGGCGCCGGCGGACGGCTGTGTGGTGCTCATCAGGCATCCTCCATGCTGCGCATTGCGGAATTCGCCCTTGGGAGCGGCCCGGCGGTGCTCATGCGGTTCCTGTGACGGTTTCGGCGCCGGCGCCGCCGGCTGCGGCGCGCGGCGCGGGGACCTGCGTTGCACCCGCGACGGCGCCAAGCATGCGCTCGACGTAACGCGCGATCAGGTCGATTTCGAGGTTGACCCGGGAGCCGCTGCGCAGCCGGCCGAGCGCGGTGTTGCGCACGGTGTGCGGAATCAGGTTGATGCTGATCTCGCAACCCGCCGCCTGGTCCTGCACGCGGTTGAGCGTCAGGCTGACGCCGTCGACGGTGATCGAACCCTTGGTGGCCAGGAACCGGGCCAGTTCGCGCGGAGCCAGCAGGCGCAGCTCCCAGCTCTCGCCGACCTCGGTGAAACGGGTCACGGTGCCGACGCCGTCCACATGGCCGGCAACGATGTGGCCGCCCAGCCGGTCGTGCGCGCGCAGCGCCTTTTCCAGATTCACGGCGCCAGTCTGGTCGAGCCCGGCGGTCTTGTCCAGCGATTCGGCCGAAACATCGAAGCCCAGCAATGACTGCTGCGCGTCGATCGCGGTGACCGTCATGCAGGCGCCGTTGAGCGCGATGCTGTCGCCCAGGCCCACGTCGTCGATATACCCTGATGGGCACTGCACCGACAGGTGCTTGCCGTGTGTGGAAGAGCTTCCCAGGGCGTGTACGGCGGCGATGCGCCCGACGCCGGTAATGATTCCGGT
>JANLQZ010000230.1:0-1706 GCA_031368125.1 Betaproteobacteria bacterium | reverse complement strand
GTCCTCTGCGTTGATCCGCGTTTCGAGCAGGCCCTGGGCCAGCAATCGCGCCACCAGCAGGCTGGTGCTATTGCGATCGATGCCCAGCCGCGCGGCCAGCGCCGATTGATCGATGCCCGGCTCGCCGACAGCCCTGTTGATGTAAGCCATCACAGCGAACTCCAGCGGCGTGAGTTCCGCCTCGGCGATGCTCTGTGCTGCCGCCGCAGTGCAGATCTGGAAGAAGCGCCGCGCGAGCGCGAGCGGCACCCGACGCACCGCCGGTGCTGCCCGTTGGAGCTTCAGCATCGGCCCGCCGGGCTCATTCGACGTTTCGCTGGCGACGATCGACGCGGCTCGGCGGCGCGGGCGGCTATCATTGTTCATATTTATGATCGTCATACATATGATGATAATATCGTCGCAAAGGATCATGCTGTCAAGTAGTTCTGCCTTCGTGTCGCCGCTGGCAGTGCCACTGCCAGCGGCCGCGGCCGACCTGCACCAAAGCAGTGCCGATGATCCCGGTGCCATCACGGTGATGGGCGCCGCAGTGACGCAACCGGGTCGGCTCAGGGCCGTGGGTACCGCGCCCGGCGCTCCAGGTCGTCGAGGTCGATGTGGTTGCGCATGTATTGCTGGCTCGCATCGACCATCGGCTGGTGGTCCCAGCTGTGCAGCCGGCCTTGGGTCAGTGCCTGGTAGACCAGGCGCCGGCGGCGCTGGCTGGCCAGCACCTGCGCGTGCAGTGCCGGCATGTCCCAGCGGGCACGCACTTCGTCGATGAAGGCCGCCAGCACGGCCTCATGGGTTGGCGCGTCGGCGAGGTTGCGCAGTTCGTCCGGGTCTTCCTGCAGGTCGAACAGCAGGCAGGGGTCCTGGCTCGAATAGATGAACTTGTAGCGACCGCGCCGAATCATGACCAGCGGGGTGTTCGTACCCTCGGCCATGTATTCGCCGATCACCTCGTCGTGCCCGGCGGCGCCCTGCAGGTGCGGTAGCAGCGAGCGCCCGTCCAGCGGCAGCAACGGGTCGAGCGTGCCACCGGCGAGCTCCACGAACGTGGGCAGCAAGTCGATGCAGGACACCGATCCGGCCACCTTGCGTGGGGTGAAGCGGCCCGGCGCATGGACGACCATTGGCACCCGCGCCGCGGCTTCGAACCAGTGCATCTTGTACCAGAGCCCGCGCTCACCGAGCATGTCGCCGTGGTCGCCGGAAAACACCACCACGGTGTCCTTCGCCAGGCCGCAGGCGCCCAGCGTCTTGACCAGTTTGCCGATGTTGCTGTCGATGTAGCTGCAAGCCCCGAAATAGGCGCGCCGGGCGTTGCGGATCGCCTGCGCCGGCATGGTCTTGCCCCACAGGTCGATCACCTTGAGCAGGCGCTGCGAATGCGGATCCTGCTGCTCCTGCGCCAGGGTGATGCGTGGCAGCGCAATGTCGTCGTCCCGGTACAGGTCCCAGAATTCCGCCGGAATCGCGTATGGGTCGTGCGGATGGGTCATCGACACGGTCAGGCAGAACGGCTGGCCGGGCGTGTTGCGCACATGGTCGAACAGGTACTGGTTGGCGCGCTGCACCACCTCCTCGTCGAAGTCGAGCTGGTTGGTGCGCACACAGGTCCCGGCCTGCAGCACCGAGGACATGTTGTGGTACCAGCTCGGGCGCACATCGGGTGCGTCCCAGTTGACCGTCCAGCCATAGTCGGCCGGGTAGATGTCGCT
>JANLQZ010000189.1:0-5040 GCA_031368125.1 Betaproteobacteria bacterium | reverse complement strand
GCCGTGTGGACCTGGTCGATACGCTGCACAAGGAGGTCTGGGGCCAGGGCTTCGCACCGCCCATGTTCAGCGAAGTCGTGGACGTGTTGTCGCAGCGTCTGGTGGGCGACAAGCACCTTGCGCTGAAACTCAAGCACCAGGGCACGCCGATCGACGGCATCTGGTTCGGCCACACCGAAAACCTGCCGGCGCGCGTGAAGATCGCGTTTCGGCTCGACGCCGACGAATGGAACGGCGTGCGCAGGCTGAAGTTCCTGATCGTAGCTGCCGAGAGCGTGGACAACCCCTGATGTCCACGGCCATCTTGGCCCCCCACTGCGGCGCCTTGGGTGCGCCCGGTCTACTTGCCCCGGCCGCTGCCTTCGTACCCGCCCGACCCGCCGGAGCTGCCGGAACTCCCGGAACCGCCCGAGCTCCCGGACCCACCGGAGCTTTCCGAGCCCCCTGACCGCTCGGACTCACCGGCCTTTTCCGAACCGCCCGAGCTGCCGGAAGACCCCGAACCACCGGAAGACCCGGAGCCGCCGGAAGATCCCGATCCCTTCTCCGACTCGATACGCTCAGTCAGCCGGGAGCGGTCCGACGACCCCTTCCCGCCGGAGCTGCCGGCGCCGCGCTGGACCCCGGATCCCCGGCTACCTTCCGGGCCTGCGCGCGCGCCGCCGAACTCCAGCCGGTCCACCGTCACGCGCTGGTCGGCACCCACCCGACCGGTCACCTGCACGCGCTGGTTGATGACCAGCTGCTCCAGGCTGCCGCCCACGATGGTCGCCTGCGGACCGAGTGTCAACGGGCCGAAGCCCAGGCTGAGTTGGCGCTCGCCCACTGCATGCACGAAGCCCTCGAGGACGACCGCGTCGACCGCTCCCAGACCCATGCGCGTCGGTTCGACCTGGGCCTGCTGCACCTGCAGCGCGCGTCCGTCCCAGACGCCGCTGGCCGTGACTTCCTGCCCCGGGGCCAGGCCGGGCGGCGGTGTTTGCTTGTCAAAGTGCACCGGCGTGCCGCCCACCGTAAACGAGTCGGCTTCGGCCTGGCGCACAAAACCGTTCACTTGCGCCTGCGCCTGCGGCGCCATCGGCTCGAGCCGCGATACCGCAATCTCCCCGTTGGCAAGGCGCTGCCCGCTGACGCGAACCCAGTCACCCGGCTTCATGTCGGCCAGTTCCGCCGGGTCGGGGGTCCGCGCCTGCTGACCCAGGATCTGGAACTCGCCGCTGGTGAAATTGAGCGCGCCGATCGGCCCCACCGCCGCGTGGATCAGCGCAATCGTGCGTGCCGAAACCTCTGCCCCGGCACCGGCAGCACGCACCGCGACAACTTGGCCCACCGCCAGTTGCCGGGCCGATGCCGGCTGCCCGTTGTCGGTCACCGGGGTGTCGGTGCCGAAGTGGACCTCCACGCCATTGACGCAAATGCTTGCAAAACCGGTGATCACACCAACAATGCCGGTGCCGCCGATGCCACCGTTGTCGATGCCGGTGCCCCCCAGGCCGGGGCGCCCGACCACCACCCCGGTGCCGCCGATGCCCCCGGAGGAGTCCGCCCGCTCCAGTCCGAGCCAGCCCAGCGCACTTCGCCATGCGCCCGTGAGTGCGCCCAGGCGCTCCTGCGCCGGCGCACCGGTGCCGCCCACACCCGAGGATGCGACCGCGACCGGATTGGTCGGTGAAGCGCCGCGCGCGCACTGGTTCTGGGCCTGCGCCGGCAGGCTTATGCCCAGGCCCAGGACCAGCACCAGCAGCAGGGCGCAGGTGGCGCGCTCTGGCCACCGTACCACCGGGCCGCCGCTGCCGCCGGTCATACCGGTGTTCCATCGCCCGGACGCGACGCGGCGTCCACGGGCAGTTGCGAAACGGCGTCCACCGGCTCGGAATAGAAATAGATCCCGAAAGTCATCCGGTGCCGTGGCGTCTTGTCATCGGCGTCCTTTTTCTCGGCCGCGAGCGCGCTCCGGTTGACGGCCAGCAAGGCCTTCATACCCATCGACTCGGACTGCCTGGCCAGCGCTTCGATCGACCCGGAACCGAGCGCGTCGTAATGCACGCAGCGCTCGAGAAACGCGGGCTGGCCGCCCAGCAGGTTGTGGGTCGCGGCGGCGGCATGATCGTGCAGGTTGTGGCCGAGGTAATACGCCTTTTCGTCGGAGCCTTCGGCAGGTACGAAGGCCTCGGCATTCAGGCACACGTGCCGCTCAGCGTCGAAATGCACCACTCCCAGGCGCAGCCACTCGTCGAGCACGACCCGCGAACGGATGTCGCTGTTGACACTGGCGACCAGCGCCTCGAACGACAACGCGCCGCCTTCGCTGATGAAACGCGGTAGCGGCCGGGGGTGGCCGTCCTCGTCCATATATTGCGGCGACCCGAGCCACACGGCGACCAGCTGTGCGCCCAATGACACCACCGACGGGACGGCCTCGTCCTTTGACTGCAGCGCCTGGCGCAGCCGGCTGACGTCCTTGCGGTGGACACCGGTCACCAGGCTGATCCGGCTGTCGGTCGGCGGCTTGGCGCCGATCCGAAACTCCCGGTCGGCCACCTCGACCAACAGGGCCTTGAGCAGCTCCGCCAAGTAGGGGAAGGTCACGCCACGCGCCAGCATCAGCTTGACCAGCGGGCGCAGCACCTGACGCAGGGCGCGCACCAGCGCCGGTGAGGGCGTGGTGGCGTGCGTATCCGGGGAGGGCATGACGAACTGGTCCATAGAAGCTAATTTTAACGTTTCTCTTCAAAAATGTGGGAAATAATCACACAAAAAGCTTGACGGGGGAATATTTCCCACATACACTTTGGCTGTGCGTGGGAAATATTCACACGCACACAGGCACACTTCTGATTCACATACAAGGGGAAATACCATGTTCACATTCAAGAAAACCGCACTCGCCGTGTTGGCCGCACTGACCGTCGGTCTGGTCGTGACACCCGCATTCGCCCATGGCGAAGGCGGTGGTAGCGGAGGCGGCGGAGGCAGTGGCGGCAGTGGCGGCGGCGGCGGCAGTGGCGGCGGCAGTGGCGGCGGCAGTGGCGGCGGCAGTGGCGGCGGCAGTGGCGGCGCAAGCGGCGGCGGCGGACGGGGCGACTCCGCCGGCGACTCTCGGGGTGGACGCGGCGACTCCGTCGGCGACTCCGGGGGCGGGCGCGGTGCCGACGCGGCTACCGGCGACACGCGTGGGGGCCGCGGCGCTGACGACACCGCTGGCGCGACGCGGGGTGGCCGGGGTGCCGACGATGCCGTTGGTGAAACGCGTGGCGGCCACGGCGCGGACGATGCCGCCGGGCGTGTTCTTGGCGATGACACGACGCGCCCATAACTTCGTACGGCCCGACTTTGCGCGGCCCGCGTGAAGCCGGCCCGGGAGCCGCCCCGGAGCCGGCGACGCGCTTGCGCTCCCGGCCGCAGCCCCGTGTCGGGAGCGGCCTTTTCACATCGAGCGAATAGAATCGTTTTTTCATTCGATCCAGTGGAGAGCTCCATGTCCGACCAGAAATACCGGCTTGTCACGCGCAGCGACTTCGACGGCCTCGCATGCGCGATCCTGCTGACGGAGATGAACCTGATCGACGAGATCAAGTTCGTGCACCCCAAGGACATGCAGGACGGCAAGGTCGCGATCACCGATCGGGACATCACGACCAACCTGCCCTACGTTCCGGGCGCCCACCTGGCCTTCGACCACCATGCCTCCGAGACGGTGCGCAACACCGGCGAGCGGCCCAAGAACTACATCATCTATCCCGGCGCACCGTCGGCGGCGCGCGTGGTCTACGAGTGTTACGGCGGCAAGGACCGGTTCCCGAATTCATTCGACGACATGATGATCGCGGTCGACAAGGGCGACGCGGCCGAGTTCTCGCGCGACGAAATCCTCGACCCCACGGGATGGGTGCTGCTCAACTACCTCATGGATTCGCGCACTGGCCTGGGCCGTTTTCGCGAATTCCGGGTCAGCAACTACCAGCTCATGATGGACCTGATCCAGTACCTGCGCGACCACAACATCGACGAAGTCCTCGCGCTGCCCGACATGGTGGAGCGCGTCACGCTGTACTTCGAGCACGCCGACAAGGCCAAGGAGCAGATCCGCCGCTGCACCACGGTGCATGGGAACCTGGCGGTGCTGGACTTGCGTCGCGAAGAGACGATCTTTGCGGTCAACCGCTTCATGATCTATGCCCTGTTTCCGCAGACCAACATCTCGATCCATGTGATGTGGGGCGTGCAAAAACAGAACACCGTCTTCGCCACGGGCAAGTCCATCACCAACCGCAGTTCCAGGACCAACATCGGCGACCTGATGCTCAAGTACAACGGCGGTGGCCACGAGAACGCAGGCACCTGCCAGATCCCGAACGACCAGGCCGACCAGGTGCTCAAGGAACTCATTACCCAGATCAACGCCGACGGCTGAGGGTGGGCGCAGGGCCGGGCGCAGGCCCTGCTTCAAGCCCCTTGGCCAAAGCGCCGACGCGTGCCACGCCTAAAATGGCTGCGTGACAACCATAAAAAACGCCGATCTCCATTGCCACTCGGTTGTCTCGGACGGGACGCTGACGCCGGAAGCGCTGGCACAACGCGCGGCCGGCAACGGTGTCGAGTTGTGGTCCCTGACCGACCACGATGAAATCGGTGGACAAGCCCGCGCCGCCGCCGCGGCCAGTGCGCTGGGCATGCCTTACCTGACGGGCACCGAAATATCGGTCACCTTCGCCGGCAAGACGGTGCATATCGTCGGCCTCGGGTTCGACCCCGATGACGCCGGTATCCGCGCAGGCCTGGTGCGGACCCGCGGCGGACGCGGCCAGCGCGCCCATGAAATGTCGGACGGCCTGGCCAAGGTGGGCATCCGCGGCGCCTATGAAGGCGCGCTGAAATACGCCGGCAACCACGACCTGATCTCGCGCACGCATTTCGCCCGCTTCCTGGTCGAGACCGGCGTGTGTACCGATACCAATTCGGTCTTCCGCAAATACCTGACCGAAGGCAAGCCGGGTTTTGTGGAGCACCGCTGGGCGACGCTCAAGGACGCCGTGGCGT
>JANLQZ010000188.1:0-2916 GCA_031368125.1 Betaproteobacteria bacterium | reverse complement strand
TTCGGAGCGGCTTTCCACGCGGCATTTGCGCGGCAGCAGAAGGATGTTCTCGTAGTCGAATATTTCCATGGCGCGCCTGATTTCAGTCCAAAAAAAACCGGACCCCAATTGCTTGGGCCCGGTGCTTGATTCTACCCGCGCCCAGTCAGTGCAGGTTCCTACAATCGGGCCATGTTTCCAGAATCAACCGCCGATTCGGCACTGCTTGCGCACCTCAATCCCGAACAACGGGCCGCCGTGACGCTGCCGGCCGAACATGCGCTGATCCTGGCCGGCGCGGGTTCGGGCAAGACCCGGGTGCTGACCACCCGCATTGCGTGGTTGCTGCAGACCGGGCAGGTGTCGCCGGCCGGCGTGATGGCAGTCACCTTCACCAACAAGGCCGCCAAGGAGATGATGACGCGCCTGTCGGCGATGCTGCCGGTGAACGTGCGCGGCATGTGGATCGGAACCTTCCACGGCTTGTGCAACCGGTTCCTGCGTTCGCATTTCCGGCTTGCCAGCCTGCCGCAGAGTTTCCAGATACTCGACACGCAGGACCAGTTGTCGGCCATCAAGCGGCTGATGAAGCAGTTCAGCATCGACGACGAACGTTTCCCGCCCAAGCAGACCCAGTGGTTCATCGCCGGCTGCAAGGAGGACGGCCTGCGACCCAACATGGTCGAGGTGCGCGACGAGGACACGCGCAGGAAGATCGAGATCTACCAGCTTTACGAAGAGCAGTGCCAGCGCGAAGGGGTGGTGGATTTCGGCGAATTGATGTTGCGCAGCTTCGAGGTGCTGCGCGACAACGACCCGATCCGGGAGCATTACCAGCGGCGTTTTCGCCATATCCTGATCGACGAGTTCCAGGACACCAACAAGCTCCAGTACGCCTGGATCAAGATGCTCGCCGGGGCCGGTCCCGGCGCCACGATCGCCAGCGACCCCGGCTTTCATGCGACCGGCAGTGTGCTGGCGGTCGGTGACGACGACCAGAGCATCTATGCGTTTCGCGGCGCGCGGGTCGGCAACATGGCCGACTTCGTGCGCGAGTTCGGCGTGCGCCACCAGATCAAGCTGGAGCAGAACTACCGCAGCTACAGCAATATCCTGGACAGCGCCAACGCCCTGATCAGCCACAACAACAAGCGCCTGGGCAAGAACCTGCGCACCGACCAGGGGCCGGGCGAGCCGGTGCGGGTGGTCGAGTCCGCCAGCGACTTTGCCGAGGCCCAGTGGATGGTGGATGAAATGCGCCAGCTGGTGCGCGACGGCAGTGAGCGCAAGGAGATCGCGGTGCTGTACCGAAGCAACGCGCAGAGCCGCGTGATCGAGACCGCGCTGTTCAATGCCGGTGTGCCGTACCGCGTCTACGGTGGGCTGCGCTTTTTCGAGCGCGCCGAGATCAAGCACGCGCTGGCTTACCTGCGGCTGCTGGAAAACCCGGGCGACGACACCAGTTTCCTGCGCTTCGTCAACTTTCCGCCGCGTGGCATCGGCGCGCGCAGCCTGGAGCAGGTGCAGGACGCGGCGCGCAGTTCGGGCCGTTCGCTGCACGATGCGGTCAGCTCGGTGTCCGGCAAGGCGGGCCTCAACATGGGTGCCTTCGTGTCGGGCATCGACACGTTGCGCGGGCAGACCGAGGGCCTGTCGCTGCGCGAAATCATCGAGCTGGTGCTCGAGCACAGCGGCCTGCTCGAACACTACAAGACCGAACGCGAAGGCGCCGACCGGATCGAGAACCTGGAGGAGCTGGTGAACGCGGCCGAGAGTTTCGTGACGCAGGAGGGTTTCGGGCGCGACGCGGTGGCGCTGCCGGTCGACGAACTGGCGCCGCCTGCGGATGCCGAAACCGGCGAGACCTTGTCGCCGCTGGCCGCCTTTTTGACGCATGCGGCGCTGGAGTCGGGCGACAACCAGGCGCAGGCCGGTCAGGACGCGATCCAGCTCATGACGGTGCATTCCAGCAAGGGGTTGGAGTTCGACTGCGTGTTCATCACCGGCATGGAGGAGGGGCTGTTCCCGCACGAGAATTCCATGAGCGAACGTGTCGGCCTGGAGGAAGAGCGCCGCCTGATGTACGTCGCCATCACGCGCGCGCGCAAGCGCCTGTACCTGAGCCATTCGCAGACGCGCATGCTGCATGGGCAGACGCGTTACAACATCCGCAGCCGCTTTTTCGACGAATTGCCTGAGGCGGCGCTGAAATGGGTCACACCCAAGAATGCTGGCTTGGGTGGACGCGGCACCAGCCCGATGGGGTCGGGAGCGGCATTCGGCGATTACCCGCGCTCCCGGGCCGCGGCCGCGGACGACCTGGCCGTGCGCCGGGATGACGCGCTGCCGGCGCGCAAGACACCACACGTGCATGGCTTGCGCGCCAACATGAAGGTGTTCCACGCAAGATTCGGCGAAGGCACGGTGCTGACGCTGGAGGGCACCGGCGACGATGCACGCGCCCAGGTCAGTTTTGTGCGCCATGGGGTCAAGTGGCTGGCGCTGTCGGTGGCCAAGCTGACCCCGGTGCCATGAGACATCCTGTGTCAACCCCCTGTTGCAGGAATTGTTTTGAGAGAGCCCAGGTGCAATGCGGGGTCGCAAGTTTTGCGGTCAGTCCAAGCCCGCCAGCTGCCGCCGCCGGCCGGCTGCGTGCCGCACGCCCCACATGGAAAATCCGGGGTGTGCGCAATTATGATCATCTGGCCATGCACCTTCACACGATGCTTCGGAACTGAAGCGCCTGGCAACAATCACACCGTTTCCAATTCAGGACCCGATCATGAAAAAGACCCTTGCCGTGCTTGCCTGTGTTTGTGCCGCTTTGGGCGCCGGACCATCGATCGCTGCCGATGCCGGCCCGGCGGTGCGCCAGCCCAGTGCGGGCGAACGGGTGGACCTGGCGCGCGACGCGATCAAGAACAAGGACTGGAAGAA
>JANLQZ010000171.1:0-2220 GCA_031368125.1 Betaproteobacteria bacterium | reverse complement strand
ACACCGTTCAACTGGTCCTCGCACTGGCGAATGCGGTACATGCCGGTATAGAGGTCGCGGTACAGCGCGGTCGGGATGTCCGGCGCGCCTGCGGGCTGCGCGTGCTTGGCCGCGGTCTTAAGCTTGCTGCTTGGAGGCATTGCGTTCTTCCATCTTGAGTACGTATTTCATGATCTTGCCGATGCTGGTATGCGGCAGGGAAGGGCGAAATTCGTAGAACGACGGCACCTTGAACTTGGCCAGGTGGCGTGCACACCATGCACGGAGCTCTTCTTCGCTCATGGTTTCACCCTCTCGCAGGACCACGAACGCCTTGATCGCCTCGTCGCGCAGAGGGTCCGGCACTGCAATGACGGCCGACTCGGCGACCTTCGGATGCTCGTTGAGTACCCGCTCGACCTCGGTGGCGGCGATGTTTTCACCGGCGCGTTTGATCACGTCCTTGGAACGATCGAAGAAGTGGAAATATCCGTCGCTGTCGACCGAGCCGTTGTCGCCGGTGTCGAGCCAGCCATCTCTGAGGCAGGCATCGGTGGCCTCCTGGTTCTTGTAGTAACCAGAGAACATGGCTCCGCCGCGCACCAGAATCCGGCCAACCTGGTCGTGCGGAAGGTCGGCATAGGAGTCGTCCACCACCCGCATCTGCCGCCCCAGCGTGGGCAGCCCGATGCAGTGGCGCTTGGTGGTGCCATGCACCACCGGATTGGACGAGCAGATACCCAGGGTCTCGGACAGGCCGTAGCCCTCGACCAGTTTGACGCCAAAGCGGCGCTCGAACTGGTCCCATTCGTCGTCGGTGGTGGGAAGGGCGTAGAAGGAAAAACGCACGTTGTGCTGCGCGTCGTCCGCGCGTGCAGGCTGGGCAAGCATGGTCCGCAGCAACATCGGAACGATGCTCATCAGTGTGCACTTGTGGCTGCGCACCTGGCTCCAGTAATTGGTGGCGCTGTACTGTTCCAGCAACACGATGGTTCCACCGACGGTGAGTGTCGGCATGACGCCAACATACTGTCCGTTAACGTGAAACAGTGGCAACACCACGCAGCAGCGATCCGAGGGCGTCATGCCAAACAACATGGCAACGGAAATGCCCTGAACCAGTGAACTGGTGTGGCTGATCACAACACCTTTTGGCCGCGACGTCGTTCCCGACGTGTAGACAATCTGCGAGGGCGCGTCAGGCGGCACCCGCGTGATATGGCAGGTGGACGGCGTATTTGCCAGGATGTCCGGCAACAGCCGGAATCCAGCCAGCCCATCGGCCGCGCGGGTCGACACCTTGATGCGCACGCCAGGGCAAATCGCCGCCACCTCATTGAACAACGCGATGAACCTGGGTTCGCCAATGAAGCCGACGCTGTCCGAATTGTTGAGCAGGTACTGGAGTTCGTCCGCGGCATAAAACACGTTGACGGGCACCATCACGGCCCCGGCCTGGTTGATCGCAAACCAGGAGATGAGGAACTCCGGGCTGGTCGAGACCATCAGGGCAACCGTCTGGCCGGCCTGCAAGCCATCGGCGGTCAAGGCGTTCGCGAGCCGGTTGACGCGTTCGCCAAACGCCGCGTAGGTCAGCGGCGTGACGCGGCCGTCGGCGCCTTCGAACACCACGAAATCCTTGTCCGGATGCAGTCGCACCTTTTCCTGCAGCAGATCAGGGATCGATTGGGTTCCCGAGACTTCCATTGTTGCCGCCTTTCTGCTTACCGCCGTCAGTAGGACTTGGGCATGCCGCATCCGACCTGCGCGATGAAGTTCTTGCTCATCTCGTTGGTCACGGGCGCGAAGATGAGTTGCCGGACATCCCGGTAATAACGCTGCATGTGGTAATCCATGGTGAAACCGGCGCCGGCCATGACGCGCATTCCACGGTCCGTGGCGCGAAACGCCGCTTCGGAGGCGAAATACTTCGCCGACGCGGCCTGGACCGAGCAGTCCAGCCCCTGGTCCTGCATCCAGGCCGCGCGGTAGGTCGACAGCTGCGCCAGGTCCAACTCGACGAGAGAGTCTGCCAATTGGTGCTGCACCGCCTGAAACTCGCCGATCGGCCGCCCGAACGCCTTGCGGTCGAGGGCATATTGATTGGCATCCTCCAGGGCGCCGCGACCCAGGCCGCTGCAGACCGCCGCCACGAAGATGCGCTCGTTGTTGAGGGTGTCGATCACGGCGTGCCAGCCCCTGTCGCGTGTTCCGATGATGCTGCTCTTGTGCACGCGAACA
>JANLQZ010000170.1:0-2209 GCA_031368125.1 Betaproteobacteria bacterium | reverse complement strand
AGCAACGGAACGCCGGCCTTCATCATGGTCGCAAGTTGGCGGGTGAAAATCGCCAGGTCCTTGGGCTTGATCGTGCCCCCGCCCCCGGTGCGCCGCTTCTTGATCTTTGAGGGAGTTACTCCCTGGCGTCGCAACGAGGCCTGAACCTGGTTTTCGCCGGATGCCCTGGTCTCCCCGCGCACCAATTTGCCATTGCGGTCCTTACCCTCCCATTCGTATACGGATTCCTTGGTGTCCTTAGACTTAGCAGTAGCCATATGGTCCTTTGGATCCCTATTTCTATTCGTTGGTGACAGCCAGCACTTCTTCGAGTGAAGTCAGGCCGAGTTTGACCTTGCGCAGGCCGGATCGGCGCAATGAATCGACACCTTCCTTGGCCGCCTGCTGTGCGATGTCGAGGGCACTGCCATCCCGCAAGATGATGCGCTGGATCTCGTCAGTGATCGGCATCACCTGGTAGATGCCGACCCGTCCCTTGTACCCGCTATTACACATCGAGCAGCCGACCGGTCGGTAAGTGGTCCACGTGTTGTCGATTTCGCCGTCTTTGAAGCCTGCATCCAGCAAGGCCTTTTTCGGAATGTCAGCAACCACTTTGCAGTTGGTGCAAAGCCGTCGCGCCAGGCGTTGGGCCGTGATGAGAATGACACTGGATGCAATATTGAACGGGGCGATGCCCATGTTGCGCATCCGGGTCAATGTGGTCGGCGCGTCGTTGGTGTGCAGCGTCGAAAGCACCAGATGTCCGGTTTGCGCGGCTTTGATGGCAATATCCGCGGTTTCCAGATCGCGGATCTCACCCACCATGATGATGTCCGGATCCTGGCGCAGGAAGGACTTCAGCGCCACCGCGAAAGTCAAACCGGCCTTGTCGTTGACGTTGACCTGATTGACCCCGGGCAAATTGATTTCCGACGGATCTTCCGCGGTGGCGATATTGACCCCTGGCTTATTCAGCAGATTCAGACAGGTATACAAGGACACGGTCTTGCCCGAACCGGTCGGTCCGGTGACGAGAACCATGCCGTAGGGCCTGGCGATGGCTTCGAGCAGTCGCCGCTTCTCCTCTGGTTCGTAACCCAGAGCGTCAACCCCCAGTTTGGCACTACTTGGATCGAGGATCCGGATAACGATCTTTTCGCCAAACAGGGTGGGCAAGGTGCTGACGCGAAAGTCGATGACCCGATTGGGACCGATCTTCAACTTCATCTTGCCGTCCTGCGGCACGCGTTTCTCGGAGATATCCATTTTGGATATGACCTTGATGCGGCTCGCCAATTTGTCCTTGATTGCGATCGGCGGCGCCGAAATTTCACGCAGCTCACCGTCGATCCGGAACCGGACGCGGTAGTTGTGTTCGTAGGGTTCGAAATGCAGGTCCGACGCACGCATGCTGAATGCGTCCAACAGCATTTTGTGCAAGAACTTGACGACCGGTGCATCTTCGACTTCGGAAACGGTTGCCTGCTCGTTGTCAGATACACCGTCGGCCGCAACCTCGTCGAATTCAAACTCGCCCCCGATGATTTCCTCCATCGTTTCGGACGTGGTTGCGGCGTTGGAGTCGACCAGTTTGAGGAGTTTGTCGTACTCGGCGATGACCCAGTCCACCCCCAACTGGGTCGCGAACTTGATCTTTTCAACTGCTTCCTGATCCGAAGGGTCTGCCGTTGCGACGGTCAGGCGGTTGTTTCGTTTGCTGAGCACAACAACGCGATAAGCCAGGCAAATCTTGCTGTCGAGCAGGCCCTTTGGCAGCCGCTGGGTGTCGATGGCATCGAGATCGACCAGCGGTGCCGCATATGCAGATGACATCGTATGGGCGAGGTCCGACGCAGAAACCGCTCCCGAGCCGGTGAGTTCTGCGATGAAGCTCGTTCGACCGGATGAAGCCTTCCGGTAAATGTCCTCAGCAGATTTTTGGCCCAGCTTTCCCGCCAATATCAGCGCACGACCCAGTCCCGGCAAGGCAATGGAATTGGTTTCGCGGCTGGCTGTATCGACTGCGGACATGACCTGAAAATGTACTACTTCAGAATGGATTCGCCTAATCATCTCCGATTGACCATTCGATGTAAATCGAAAGTCGGCAGGAGGCTTGCGTATGGACTTCGTTTGCCAACAAACGGTGGCTGGCTGGTCGGGGTGAGAGGATTCGAACCTCCGGCCTCTACGTCCCGAACGTAGCGCTCTACCAGGCTAAGCTACA
>JANLQZ010000169.1:0-2279 GCA_031368125.1 Betaproteobacteria bacterium | reverse complement strand
GGCGCGCGACCGATGACACCGGCGCAGGGGCGTATCAAGATGGGCCTGAAGGCCCGCGGCTGACTCTGGCGCATTACGCAACGCCGTTTGGAATGAAGATCAGTGGTAGTTTTCGAGGAACCCTCATGTCGTTTGTCACGGATATCAAGACCTTTGCCGCGCTCGGCAGCGGTGTCATCGGCAGCGGCTGGGTCGCGCGCGCGCTGGCCAACGGACTGGACGTGGTGGCCTGGGACCCGGCTCCCGGCGCCGAGGCGCAGTTGCGCGCTCGCATCGCCAACTGCTGGGGTGCGCTCGAGCAGCAGGGCCTGAAGGCCGGCGCATCGCAAAGCCGGTTGCGTTTTGTGGCCACCGTGGAAGAGTGCGTCGCCCAGGCCGACTTCATCCAGGAAAGCGCGCCTGAAACCCTGAGCCTCAAGATCGACCTGCACGCCAGGGTCAGCGTGGCGGCGCGGCCCGATGTGCTGATCGGCTCCTCGACCTCGGGCCTGTTGCCGTCCGAGTTTTATGCCAACGCGAAGAACCCCGAGCGTTGTGTCGTGGGCCATCCGTTCAACCCGGTGTACCTGTTGCCGCTGGTCGAAGTGGTCGGCGGCGCGAAAACCTCGCCCGATGCCGTCCAGGCCGCCATGGCGTTCTACCGGTCGCTCGGCATGAAACCGCTGCACGTGCGCAAGGAGGTGCCGGGCTTCATCGCCGACCGCCTGCTCGAGGCCATGTGGCGCGAGTCGCTGCACCTGGTCAATGACGGTGTGGCCACCACGGGCGAGATCGACGACGCGATCCGTTACGGTGCCGGCATCCGCTGGTCGTTCATGGGCAGCTTCCTGATCTACACGCTGGCCGGTGGCGACGCCGGCATGCGCCACTTCATGGCGCAGTTCGGCCCGGCGCTCAAGCTGCCCTGGACCAAGCTGGAGGCGCCCGAGCTGACCGATGCGCTCATCGACAGCGTGGTGGATGGCACGTCGGAGCAGCTCGGCAGCCACAGCATTGCGGACTTGGAGCGGTACCGCGACGACTGCCTGATGGCGGTGCAGGCGGCCGTGCAGGCCACCAAGATCAAACACGGCATCGCGCTCGATGAGTGACGCCGCCGGCGCGCTGCTGAACCCGTGGCGCGGGACGGTGCTGCACGAGTGGACCGACTACAACGGCCACCTGCGCGACGCCCACTACCTGCTGGTGTTCAGCATGGCCACCGACGCGCTGATGGACCTGTTCGGGCTGGATGAGGCCGGCCGCAAGGCCACTGGGCACTCGATCTTCACGCTCGAGTCGCACATCAACTACCTGCTGGAGGTGAAGGAGGGCACGCCGATCGAGGTGCGCACCCAGATCCTGGGCGTGGATGCCAAGCGCCTCAACATCTACCACACGCTGCATGTGGCCGGCACCGAACCCGTGCTGGCGGCGAATCAGCAGATGCTGCTCAACGTCGACATGTCGGGCCCGCGCGCGGCGCCGTTCGCGCCGTCGGTATTGCCCAGGGTGCAGGCGCTGGCCGCGCGGCACCGCGACCTGCCCACGCCGAAATACGCCGGCCGGTCGATCGCGCTGCCGGGCTGAGCCAGCGGCCGGCGCACCACACACCACACCGCCGGTCTCGCGCCGCCGCTCGAAGGCGCCGGGCGCCATCGCAGCGGCAATCAGCTGCCAGCCATGCGCCACAAGCGGCTGTCCAAGGCGGCCGGCGAATCCGGGGCCTCACGCGCATGCTGCGGGCAAGCGCCTGATCGCATTCATCACCGAGGGTGTACAGATCAGGCAGATCCTGGAGCACATCGGTGTGGACATCCAGGCCCCGCGCATCGCCCCGGCACGCGGGCCGCCACTGCGGGAAGACTGTGTTGCGCAGGGCGCAGACGGTGCCGGGCAGGGTGCCCGGATCGCACCGGAATGGGCGAACCAGCCCAAGCTGAACCCCACGACGCGCTCGCTCAACGCACCGATTGGTGAACGCGCAAACCGGCGATGCAGACGCGCCGTGGGTCGGGCTGTGCCGATGGTGCTGCCGAGCGCCGCAAAAGCTCGGGCGGGCGATGCATCAGGACCCAGCGATGCCATTTGTTCGTGCCTGCGCCGGCAAAGTGGAGGTTTTGAGGATGGCCACGGGGGCGACATCTGGGCTCATGGAGTTGAATTTCCCATCCTCTTCGAGCAAAATCTGCGCCATTCGCTGATGTGGGTCATCCGCATCGGAACTACGAGATCCGGCGCAGCCTGATTGCATAGCGCGGACTCGGCCTACCACGCTGAGGTGAACTTGATGAATCGAA
>JANLQZ010000158.1:0-3185 GCA_031368125.1 Betaproteobacteria bacterium | reverse complement strand
GCACTTGTCCATCTTGCCGCGCACACCGAAGTTGCCCTGCGACGGAAACTGCGGCGCGCCGAAGGGGCAGGCATAGGAGCAGTAACCGCAACCGATACACACATCCTTGTCGTGCAGCACCACCCCTTCGTCGGTACGGTAAAAGCAATTCACCGGACAAACCGCCATGCAGGGCGCGTCGCTGCAATGCATACACGCCACCGAAATCGATTTTTCACCCGGCACGCCGTCGTTCAAGGTCACGACGCGGCGCCGGTTGACACCCCACGGAACCTCGTTCTCGTTCTTGCAGGCCGTCACGCAGCCGTTGCATTCGATGCAGCGCTCTGCGTCACAAACAAATTTCATGCGCGCCATGGTGTCTCCTGATGGATCATTTCTTGCGTGAACAGCGTGGGAGTCATGCCTTTTCCACCGGGCCGCCCCAAGGAAAAAACCGCCCCCTCTGGGGGCAGCGAATTACACGCAGTGAAGAGCGTGGGGGTCATGCTTTTTCCGCCGGGCCGCCCCAAGGAAAAAAACACCCCCTCGGGGGGCAGCGAATTACACGCAGTGAAGAGCGTGGGGGTCATGCCTTCTCCACGTTGCAGACGGTGGTCTTGGACTCCTGCATCATCGTGACGCTGTCGTAGCCATAAGTCGTGGCGGTGTTGATCGCTTCGCCGCGCACCACGGGCGCCGCGCCGGCCGGGTAATAGGCCAGCATGTCGGCGCCCTGCCAGCGGCCCGAGAAATGGAACGGCATGAACACCGTGTCGGGTCCGACCCTTTCGGTCACCAGCGCCTGCACATTGAGCCGGGCGCCAGTCGGTGTAGAGACCCAGGCGCGCTCGCCGTTGCGTATGCCCTTGGCCGACGCCACGGCCGGATTGATCTCTACAAACATCTCCTGCTGCAACTCGGCCAGCCACGGGTTGGAGCGGGTTTCCTCGCCGCCGCCTTCGTACTCCACCAGCCGACCCGAGGTAAGTACCAGCGGAAACTTTTCATGCACCTTGTCCGCGATGTTCTTGTCCTGGATCGACTTGTACAGCGTGGGCAGGCGCCAGAACGCCTTCTTGTCGTCGTGGGTCGGGTACTTCGCCTGCAGATCGGCACGGTTGCCGTACAGTGGCTCCCGGTGCTGCGGAATCGCATCGGGGAAATTCCACACCACCGCGCGCGCCTTGGCATTGCCGAAGGGGTGGCAACCGTGCACCTGCATCACCACGCGCTGGATGCCGCCCGACATGTCGGTCTTCCAGTTCTTGCCTTCGGCGGCCGTCTTCTCGGCCTCGGTCAGGTCGTCCCACCAGCCCAGTTTCTTGAGCAGCGCATGGTCGAACTCCGGATAACCGGTCGTGATGTCGGCGCCCTTGGAATGCGAGCCGTCCTCCGCCAGCAGGGTCTTGCCCGCGCGCTCCACACCGAAATTGGCGCGGAAGTTGCCGCCGCCCTCCATCACGTGTTTGGAGGTGTCGTACAGGTTGGGCGAGCCGGGGTGCTTGAGCGCCGGTGCGCCGTAACACGGCCACGGCAGGCCGAAGTAGTCGCCACCGAGGTCGTAGCCGGTTTCCTTGTCGATGCCGCCGCGCGACTTGAGTGTCTTGACATCGAACACGTGCATGTTGCGCATGTGCGCCTTCAGGCGCTCCGGACTCTGGCCGGTGTAACCGATGGTCCACATCGAACTGTTGATTTCCCGCAGGATGTCCTCGGGCACCGGTTCGTCCATGCCCTTGACCTTCTGCAGCTTGTAGTTCTTGACCAGCTCCTTGGCAAAACCGAATTTCTCGGCCAGCTGGTACATGATCATGTGGTCGCTGCGGCTCTCCCACAACGGCTCGATCACCTTTTCGCGCCACTGGAGGGAGCGATTGGACGCGGTGACCGAACCGGTGGTCTCGAATTGGGTGGCAGCCGGCAGCAGATACACGGCGCGGTTCGGGTTGAGCTCTTCGGCCTTGCCGGGCATGGCGGCCATGGCCGCGGTGGCCGACGGATACGGATCGATCACCACCAGCAGGTCGAGTTTGTCCATCGCGCGTTTCATCTCGAGTCCGCGCGTCTGCGAATTGGGCGCATGGCCCCAGAACACCACCGCGCGCAGGTTCGCGTCCTGGTCGATCAGCTCGTTCCTTTCCAGCACACCGTCGATCCAGCGCGATACCGTGATGCCGGGCTTTCCCATCATGGCGGGCGACGCATACCGGCCCTTGATCCATTCGAAGTCCACACCCCAGGCCTTGGCGAAATGTTTCCACGAACCTTCAGCCAGACCGTAGTACCCGGGCAGGGAATCGGGGTTGGGGCCGACGTCGGTGGCGCCCTGCACGTTGTCATGGCCGCGGAAGATGTTGGCGCCGCCACCGGACTTGCCAATGTTGCCCAGCGCCAGTTGCAGGATGCACGACGCGCGCACGATCGCATTGCCGGTGGTGTGCTGGGTCTGGCCCATGCACCACACGATCGTTCCCGGCCGGCTCTCGTTGAGCATGCCGGCGACCTTGAGCACCTGCGCCTCCGTGACGCCGCAGGCCTCTTCCACCTTGTCGGGCGTCCATTTGGCCAGCACGTCTTCGCGCACCTTGTCCATGCCGTAGACCCGGTCGTTGATGTACTGCTTGTCTTCCCATCCGTTCTTGAAGATGTGGAACAGTAGGCCGAACAGGAACGGGATGTCGGAGCCCGAGCGGATGCGCACATATTCGTCGGCCTTGGCCGCCGTGCGCGTGAAACGCGGGTCGACCACGATCATCTTGCAACCGGTCTCCTTGGCGTGCAGCATGTGCAGCATGCTGACCGGGTGCGCCTCGGCCGCATTGGAGCCGATGTACATCGCGACCTTGCTGTTCTGCATGTCGTTGTACGAGTTGGTCATGGCGCCATAACCCCAGGTGTTGGCGACACCGGCGACCGTGGTCGAGTGGCAGATGCGCGCCTGGTGGTCGCAGTTGTTGCTGCCCCAGAAGCTCACGAACTTGCGCATCAGGTAGGCCTGTTCGTTGTTGTGCTTCGACGACCCGACCCAATACACCGAATCGGGCCCGCTGGCCTTGCGCAGGTCGAGCATCTTCGCGCTGATCTCGGTCAGCGCCACGTCCCAGCCGATGCGCTCGTATTTGCCGTTGACGAGTTTCATCGGATAACGCAGCCGGTGTTCGCCGTGCCCGTGCTCGCGCAGGGCGGCGCCTTTGGCGCAGTAG
>JANLQZ010000141.1:0-2786 GCA_031368125.1 Betaproteobacteria bacterium | reverse complement strand
CCTTCCACTTGCCCGGTAGTAAACCCAGTAGCGAATGCGATCAACGTGAAAGCGTCGGACGTTAGGCGAACTCGCCTCCTCTACTCTGGACCCGATGTCCGGCTGCTGCAAAAGCAAATCAAGGGCCGCCTGAAGTTCCTTACGCACTGCGCCCGGTGCAGCCGGGCGGTTTTCAGCCCACCAACGAACTACTCGTTCGATCTCTGCAGCCGCGCGGCGAGAAACATGAAGTTCGAGCGCCACCTTCACCCGTACCGGCGCAAACGAGCAAATAACTCATCGCCAGAAATCGTCTCCCCGCGATCAGCTTCGGCAATCCCCGCTTCAAGCTCGGCTAACTCGTCTGGAGAAAGGCGCACCTCATCGTCTCGGTCCTGGCTGACGACGACGACACGCGTTCCATCAATGAACTCGGATTCATCGAGAACGATATGGCCCGAGACAACAGTTCCAGTAGCTACGCGCATGCGCGAATCTTACTCCGAGCGGGCGGCGGTTCCAGTGATGTCGAACGTAAACGCAACCGGCGACCGCGGAAAGGTGCGACCGCAGGGAGCGGACGCCCGTGGGCGTCCATGTTGACGGGCATGTTCCAGCCCGCCGGTCGCGATGCGACCTTGACAGCAACGGGCGCGCCCTTCAGGAAGCAGTCCCACGCGGCAAACGGCGCTGAGCAAGTGCGTCCCGTCGTGCTCCTGCCAAATTGCGCTTGAAAGCCGGGAACCGGTTGCACGCAGGTGCTTCAGCGAGCCGATGAGGCCAGGGTAGGCGGCTCCGCGAATGTCCCCCGTCGTCGGCCTAGGGCCGCCTACTCCTCCTTTATTTCGCTACGCCGCCCACCCCGACCTCATCGGCGGCGAATGGGGTTGGCTTGCGGCGGTGGACCGCCCACCAAGCTTGCAGGATCAGGCTGGCGGGACGCATGGCGCGGCGACATAAAGGGACAGTCCGAAGGGCGGAGGACAGCCGCAGAGCTACGTGCAACGCTGACCTGATCCGCCAAGCGTTTGACGACGAAATGAGCCGCGGGGCGTGGCGCCATGTTGGCACAGGACAGGCGGCGCGTCGGCTCCATTTCGGTGTTAGCCGGCTTCCGTGTCGGAAGATTGCGGAATTAGCTCGAGTGTGACCGAAACCATGGCGTCACAGATTGCCGCCGGATCGTCCGTAGATAATTTCGCCAGTTCGCCTTCGAGGGTCGCCACCAACTGGCAAACGGCGCCATGAAGAACCGTGATGTTTGCGTTCTTGTCGCGATGCCAAAGCTCGATTTGCGTTACACGGTCCGGGACAGTGCCTGGGACCGTGACCCAACTTGAGGGATCAATGGACCTGATCTGCCCGGGAATAAATGAGTTCACGGAAACGCACTTGGGTTGACCATCGACCGGCCGCACCCAGTTGAGGGCGCCGAGAACGGGCAAATCTGAAGCAGTGATTTCCGATATCTCTGACACCAGATGCTGAAAGGAGTTTCGCAACTGGTCAACGCTCCGTGTGCGATCCATGAACAATCTCTTGCTCGGTGCGCGCTGCTTGTAACGCGGAAGTTGGGAGACAAGCGCGCGTAGGCGATGAACCGCGTCGATGATCGCCCACGCGTCCATGAGAGCATTCGGTCCCAGTTGCAGCGATCTGTCCGAACTCAAAGTCAGCTGAGCCAGCCCATCTTGAAGGCGCGAATGAGCCAAATCAATGAACTGGATTGAAAGCCGGATGGCATCAAGGAAACTGGCCTGCTGGGGATGAAGCGCCTGAGGCAATTTCCACAATGGTGAAGTGCTCTTGACGATGGCCATGCTTTTCTTCGAGTCCAGCTAACTCAATATGCAGAGACAGGTTGGTGTCTCCGTAACGTCCCGTTTGTCGCCCGAACATGGCAGCGACAAATGACCGAAAGCCCGTATGGAATATGGGTTCTGATGAATTTTCGCTTGCATGGGAAGGTCATAACAGTTCCAGAAATACCAGCACGCCAATTTCCTGCTGAACACGGCGTATGCGTGCGCGTTCGAGCGCGGGGAGTCAGCGCACTATAGGCCAACGCAGCAGGGTCGGGCATGGGCGAGCCGTTGATTCGAGAGTGCGTTGGTTTGCAGCGGCGGAACACCCACCAAGCTTGCAGGAGCAGGTCGGTGGGGCGCTCGGCGCAGCGGCATAAAGGAGGAGAAAGTCCGCTCTAGGCGGACGACGGGGGACAGCCGCGGAGCTGAGTGCCCCGCCGGCGTGATCCGATGCAAACGGTGGTGCAAGGGCGGAGTCAACCTTCTCACGGGTCTTATGCCGCCCGCCCAGCAGCAAATCCGGATCAGGCGCCGGCCTCGCACAACCAGCGGAACAGGTAGACGGCAAAACTGCGCCGCACCGTCAGCTCGTAATGCGTGCCGGCCTGCAGGCACAGGATGGTGGCGTTGGCCTTGGCGACATGGCTTTGCGCCAGCGCGCCGGTGGGGAAGACCCGCGCATGCAAGTCGAGCGGGCATCCGCGCGCCAGCAGGTCGGCGGCACCCGGCCCGTTCACTGACATTGTGGTGTTGCCGTGGCCCACATCGACCACCGCGCTGTGTCGCCCCAGCAGGGCCGCGCGCAACGCGGCGGCGACGGCTTCGCCTTGCCCGCCCGGCAGCTTCAGCAGCCACTCATCCGGCCCCAGCCACAACAGCTGGCGTTGCGGGTCGATGCTGGCGCTGTTGGCGCGCAGCGGCAGATGCATCGCGGTGGCGCTCAGCACGACCGCGACAAAAGACGCGTCGGCCGGGTCGCCGCGCAGGTTCAGCATGTCGACA
>JANLQZ010000120.1:0-3947 GCA_031368125.1 Betaproteobacteria bacterium | reverse complement strand
CCCGAACACCGCCTTGATCGCGGCCGTCTCGACCCCGTCGTTGGCCTGCGTGCCGGTACCGTGCGCGTTGATGGCGTCGACGGCCGACGCGTCGCGCCGCGCCGACTGCAGCGCCGCGTGCATCGCCGCGGCCTGGCCTTCGACACTCGGGCGCGTGGTGTGGCTGGCATCGGTGCACAAGCCATAACCGAGGATTTCGCCATGGATCGGCGCGCCGCGCGCGAGCGCCAGTTCCCACGGCTCGAGCACCAGCATGGCGGCACCCTCGCCCAGCACCATGCCGCTGCGGTCCTTCGAGAACGGCTTGCAGGAAGCCAATGGCTGCTCGCCGTCCATGGTGGCCACGGTGTGCAGCGCCTCCCAGGCCTTGAGCGAGCCGAACGACAGCGGCGCCTCGCTGCCGCCGGCGACGACGAGGTCCAGCGTACCGCCAGCCGACGTGCCTCGATGCCGTTGTCGCGCTGCAGCACGGTGCGCGCGATGAAATGCGAGCGGGCGTCGAGCCGCGCAAACCAGTCGGATTGTTCGAACGCCTGCAGGCATTCGGCCTTGGTGAAACGTGTCGCGGGAGTGGCGGTGCCGAGTCCGAGGATGTACATGGTGGCAACGGGTGCGAAGGGGTGGTGTCGGCGGGCGGCGACTGGAGCGCGCAGCGCCGGAGCACCGGATGGGTGTCGGGGTGGGCAGAGTTTGCCAGCCCGGCGCGCCGCCATCTGTGCGCCAGCAAACAGACGACCGCCGGACGCCGGCTTAACTTCAGGCTGTCATACGCCGCAATGGCTGGCACGCCCCGTGCCGCATTCGCAAGGAGAGACCATGCAACTCTGTTCGACCGGCCGCCGCTGCACCACCCGCCGCCGGAGCGCTCGGTGATCAGCATTCGCACCGGCCAGGCGCCGGCGATGCTGGAGCGCGCGCCATTCGGCGTGCGTTTTCGCGCCTCGTTCACCGACCCGGCCTTCCGCACCGAGGACGGCGCGATCGAGCGCCTGGAGGAGATCGCCTGGCAGGCCTACAGCGAGGGACGCAAGGCCCCGTTCACACGCAAGGCGGGCGCGGGTTATGCCGATCCGGACTACCAGCTGTCGACCGAGTGGACCACCACCAAACAACGCCTCGAGGCGGCGCAACTGCGCCAGTCGGACCCGTCAACACCGTCCAGGGTACTGCTGGTGTGCGGCTCCGCGCGCAACGACGGCACCTGCCCGGGCGAGATCTCCAAGACCTTCCGGCTGCTGCAAATCGCGCGTGCGACGCTGGAGGCGGCCGGCATCGAGACCGATGTGCTCGACCTGAGCCTGCTCACCTCCGAATACGGCCAGAAGATCCATCCGTGCAAGGGCTGTGTTTCAACCGCGATGCCGTTGTGCCACTGGCCCTGCAGTTGTTACCCGAACCATGCGCTCAACCAGACCAACGACTGGATGGCCGAGATCTACGAACGCTGGACCGCCGCCCATGCGGTGATCATCGTCTCGCCGGTGTACTGGTACCAGAGCCCCAGCCCGCTCAAGCTGATGATCGACCGCCTGGTGTGCGCCGACGGCGGCAATGCCGACCCCACATCGACCGGCGGCAAGAACGCCGGCAAGGCAAAGGAACTCGAAATGGCCGGATGGGACTTTCCCCAGCACCTGGCCGGGCGTGCCTACGGGCTGATCGTGCATGGCGACGTCGCCGGCATCGACGACGCGCGACGCGCCTTGTCGGACTGGCTCGACTGGATGGGTTTCATAGCCGCGGGCGCGCAGGCGCGGCTGGACCGCTACATCGGTTATTACGGCCCGTATGCGACCAGCCACGAAGCCCTGGACCGGGATACGCTGGTACAGGAGGAAACGCGCAACGTGGCGCGCGCCGTGGCCAAGGCGGTGGTGGAACTACGCGCGGGCCGGCTCGGCGCCGTGCAGCCGGCCCTGCGACGCCCGCGTCCCAAATAACCCGACATGGCGCCGGTCCGTCCGGACCGGGCCACCCCGCGTTTGCTTGGCGCCCGCTGGGAGGCGGCGCGCTCAATAACGCTGCGCGGTGCCGTTGGCGACCAGCACTCGGTCGCCGACCCGGATGTCGGCGCTGCTGGATTGCGTGACCTGCTGGTAGGAGCCGTCGTTCATGCGGATGCTGATCCGGTAGGCGTCCGAGGTCTGGACGTTGCGTTTCTCGATCTCGTGCCCGGCGTAGGCGCCGCCGGCCGCACCGATGACGGTGGCGGCCGTGTTGCCACCGCCCTTGCCGACCTGGTTGCCGATGATGCCGCCGACGACCGCACCGACGATCGTTCCGGCGCCGACACCGCTGCCGCCGATGCCGGTGTTTTCCAGCCGTACTAGTTCGATCGACTGCACCACACCGTACTGCGTGTACGGGGCGTTCGAATACGGCGTGCTGGGATAACTCGCAGCCGGGCTGGACGTGTAGCCCGGGCCGCTGGTGTTGGCGCAGGCGCCGAGCGCCAGCACGGCGGCAAGGCCGAGAGCGGTTTTGAGACTGGTGGTGGTGGTGGTGGTGGTCATGGAATAGCTCCTGGGTGAGTTAATGAAGGAAGGAAGTGAGGAAGTGAGGATCGAAGGAATCAAACAGACTAATAGCGCGCCGGCCCGGCCTACTTCTTGAGGCTCATCTCGTTGCTCACGAGGGCCACGCCTTCGATGCCCCGCGCCACCAGGATGGCGCGGTCCATCTGGCTCTGGCTGTCGACGAAGCCGCTGAGCTGGACTTCACCCTTGCGCGTGACGACGGCGATGTCGGAGCTCTTGACCTTTTCGTCGGCGATCAGCGCCGCCTTGACCTGGGTCGTGACGATTCCGTCGTCGACCTTGTTGCCAACCGTGGTCGGCGGACCCTTGATCGCGACCTTGTTGTCGACGCCGGTGACACCCTCGACTGCACGCGCAACGGCAACCGCGCGGTCGATCTGCGCCTGGTTGTCGACGAAGCCGCTCAACTGCACTTCTCCCTTGCGGGTTTCGGTCTTGATGTCGAAACTCTTGACGTCCGGGTCCGAAAGCAGCGCGGCCTTGACCTTGGTGGTGAGCACGCTGTCGTCGATTTCGGTACCGACCGACGTGCGCGGCACGGCGGTGCCGGCCACCTCGGGTGCCTTGTTGCAGCCGGCAACTGACAGCGTCAGCACCCCGGCCAGTGTGGTGGTCAGCAACAGTGTTGCGGCTTTGGGTTTCATGGCATGGCCTCCGGTTGAACGTTTTGGAACCTGTAGCCAAGCTTGGTCGGGGCGCGCGGCCTTCTCTGTGCGTTCGCGCACATACGAAACAAAGGCTTTCATCTAGTCTGCAGCCATCCATGGAACCAGCCGCACCGGCGCCCGCCGCCATCTCCCAACCCACCCCGCAGGAGCTGGTCTTGTCGGGCCGCTGGACCGCGCGCTCCATCGGCGCGCTCGAGCGCCAGCTGCAAATGGTGCAGGTGCCGCACGGTACGCGGGTGGCAGCCGATGGCGCGCGCGTGGCGGCGCTCGACAGCGCTGGCGCATGGTTGCTGCAGCAGTTGCTGTTGCGCCTGCGCGGCGCTGGTGCGGTGGTGACGCTGCACGGGCTGCAGGGCGAATTTGCCACCTTGCTGGACGTGGTGGCACAACGTGTCGCGGCACCCCCTCCTGCACCCCCGGCGCCCGCCAACCGGGTGGTGCTGGCGCTGGAGGGCGTCGGCCGCGCTGCCGCCGGCGCCGGCGAACAGGCCCTGGCGCTGCTGGCGTTCGTGGGCGAAAGCGCGCTGGCGTTTGCCGGGTGCCTGGCGCACCCCGGGCGCATGCGCTGGCGTCCGATCCTGTTCAACATACGCAGCGCCGGTTTCGACGCGCTGCCGATCGTCGGGTTGCTGTCGTTCCTGCTCGGGATCGTCGTCGCCTACCAGGCGGCCGACCAGTTGCGGCGTTATGGCGCCAATATCTTTGTGGCGGACCTGGTCGGTTTGTCGATGCTGCGCGAGTT
>JANLQZ010000105.1:0-2780 GCA_031368125.1 Betaproteobacteria bacterium | reverse complement strand
GCCGCGATGCGCTGCATCACCTCCGACCCGGTGCCGGTGCCCCACATGATCGGAAACAACCCGGCCAGAATCACCGCCACTGTCATGGCCTTGGGGCGCACCCGCAACACGGCGCCTTCGCGGATCGCATCGAGCAGATCGGCATTGCTGGTCTTGCCCAGCGCCACGCGTGCGTCCCACGCCTGCTTCAGGTACAGCATCATGATCACGCCGAATTCAGCCGAGACCCCGGCGAGCGCAATAAAACCCACGGCGCCCGCGACCGACAGGTTGTAATCCAGCAGGTACAAAAGCCAGATGCCGCCGACCAGCGCGAACGGTAGTGTCGCCATGATCAGCAACGCGTCGTCGAAGCGCTTGAAGGTCAGATACAGCAGGATGAAGATGATCATCAGCGTGAAGGGCACCACCACCTTCAGTTTCGCGGTCGCACGCTCCAGGAACTCGAACTGGCCGGACCAGGAGATCGAGTAACCCGGCGGCAGCTGCACCTTCTCGCCGACCGTGCGTTGCATGTCCCGCACCGCCGACCTCAGGTCGCGGCCCCGGATATCCACATAGACCCAGCCCGAGAGGCGCGCGTTCTCGCTGCGCAGCATCGGCGGGCCATCGGTGATGCGCAGCTCGGCCACATCGGACAACACCAATCGGGCGCCACGCTCGGTAACGATCGGCAGGACGCGCAGCTTCTCCAATGAGTCGCGGGTCTCGCGCGGATAACGCATGTTGATCGGAAAACGCTGCAAGCCTTCGACCGTCTCGCCGATGTTGTCGCCCCCCACCGCGGTGGTGATGACCGACTGCACATCGGCGATGTTCATGCCGAAACGCGCCGCGGCGTCGCGGTTGATCGTCACGTCCACATAACGCCCGCCGCTAAGGCGTTCCGCCAAGGCGCTGCTGACGCCCGGCACATTCTTCAGTGCGCGCTCGATCTCGCCGGTGACGCGGTCGATCGTCGCCAGGTCGGCACCCGCCACCTTCACGCCCACCGGGCTCTTGATGCCGGTGGCCAGCATGTCGATGCGGTTGCGGATCGGCGGCACCCAGATGTTGGACAAGCCCGGCACCTTGACGATGCGGTCGAGCTCTTCGACAAGTTTGTCCTGCGTCATTCCGGGTCGCCACTGGCTCCTGGGCTTGAACTGGATCGTGGTCTCGAACATCTCCATCGGCGCCGGATCGGTAGCGGTCTCGGCGCGGCCGGCCTTGCCGTACACGCTGACGACCTCTGGCACGGTCCGGATCAGGCGGTCGGTCTGCTGCAACAGTTCGGCCGCCTTGCCGGCGCTCAAACCCGGCAGCGCGGACGGCATATACAAAAGGTCGCCCTCATCGAGCCGCGGCATGAATTCAGCGCCGATATGCTGCAGCGGCCACAGACTGGCGACCAGGGCCACGGCGGCCGCAAGCAGCGTCAACCTGGGTACGCGCAATACGGCATCGAGCAGCGGCCGGTAGATCGCGATCAGCAAACGGTTGAGCGGATTGCTCTTCTCGTCCGGGATGCGACCCCGGATGAGGTAACCCATCAACACCGGAATCAGCGATACCGACAGGCCTGCGGCGGCGGCCATCGCATAGGTCTTGGTAAACGCCAATGGCGCAAACAGCCGCCCCTCCTGCGCCTCCAGCGTAAAAACCGGAATGAACGACAGCGTGATGATCAGCAGCGAGAAGAACAGCGCCGGCCCGACCTCGACCGCCGAATCGCCGATCACCTTCCAGCGCGCTTCGCCATCGAGCTTGCGCTCCGGATGCGCCAGGCTCCAGTGTTCCAGGTGTTTGTGCGCGTTCTCGATCATCACCACGGCCGCGTCCACCATCGCCCCGATCGCGATCGCGATACCGCCCAGCGACATGATGTTGGCATTCACCCCCTGGTAATACATCACGATGAAGGCCACCAGTATGCCCAGCGGCAGCGAGACGATGGCAACGAACGCCGAGCGCAGATGGAACAGGAAGATGAAACACACCAGCGCGACCACGATGAACTCCTCCAGCAGTTTGTAGCCCAGGTTCTCTACCGCGCGTTCGATCAGTCCCGAACGGTCATAGGTCGGAACGATCTCCACCCCCTTGGGCAGACTGGCCTGCAGTTGCCGCAGCCGGGCCTTCACCGCGGCAATCGTTTCCAGCGCGTTCTTGCCCGAGCGCATGACGATGACGCCACCGACCGCTTCACCCTCACCGTCGAGTTCTCCGATGCCACGCCGCATTTCGGGGCCAAGCTGGATCCGCGCTACGTCGCCCAGGCGTACCGAGGCTCCGGCATCGGTACCCTTGAGCGGCACCTTGCGAAAGTCATCCAGCGACTGCAGATACCCTGACGCCCGCACAACGTACTCGGCCTCGCCGAGTTCGAGTACCGAGCCGCCAGCCTCCTGGTTGGACTTCTGGATCGCTTCGACGACCCTGGTATGCGGGATGCCGTAAGCGGCGAGCTTGTCCGGGTCGAGCAGGATCTGGTACTGGCGCACCATGCCGCCAATGGATGCCACCTCGGCGACGTTGGGAACCGTCTTGAGTTCGTATTTCAGGAACCAGTCCTGCAAGGCCCGCAGCTGTGACGCATCCTGCGTGCCGCCGCGGTCCACCAGCGCGTATTGGTAGATCCACCCCACTCCGGTCGCGTCCGGGCCGATGGTGGCCCTGGCGTTCGCCGGCAGGCGTGCCTGGACCTGGTTCAGGTACTCGAGCACGCGCGAGCGCGCCCAGTACAGGTCGGTGCCGTCTTCGAACAGGACGTAGACGAAGGAGTCACCAAAGAACGAATA
>JANLQZ010000078.1:0-2090 GCA_031368125.1 Betaproteobacteria bacterium | reverse complement strand
CCGAAGACGCTCGAATTCAATTGCCGCCTGGGCGACCCGGAGACCCAGCCGATCCTGATGCGCCTCAAGACCGACCTGTTCGAGGTGTTGTGGGCGGCCACCGAGACGGCGGGCGGGCGGCGCCTGGACCAGATCGAACTGCAATGGGACCGGCGCACGGCACTCGGTGTGGTGCTCGCGGCGCACGGTTATCCGGGGCAGCCGCGCACCGGAGACGCCATCACGGGGCTGCCGGCCGAGACCGCCGACGCCACGGTGTTTCACGCCGCGACCCGGGGCGATGGGGACGCGGTCGTGACCGCCGGCGGGCGCGTGTTGTGTGTCACGGCGCTGGCCGACAACATCCGCCAGGCGCAGCAGCGCGCCTACGAGATCGTCAAGTCGATCCATTTCGACGGCATGCATTACCGCAGCGACATCGGGCACCGCGCGGTCGCGCATTGAGGGAGGAGGTTCTCATGGCTGGCACCGGCGAGCGCAGCACGGCGACGACCGAACCCGACAACGGGGCGGTGCGGGTCTACCTGCTGGGTCTGCAGGACCGCATCACCGCTGCGATCAGCGCCCTGGACGGCGGCGTGTTCCTGCGCGACGCGTGGGAGAAGCCGCCCGGTGAGCCGCTGCAGGGCGACGGCATCACGATGATCCTTGAAAACGGGGCCGTCTTCGAGCGCGCGGGATGCGGTTTTTCCCACGTGCGCGGGCCCAGGTTGCCGAACAGCGCCACGCAGCACCGGCCCGAGCTCGCGGGCGCGCCGTTCGAGGCGATGGGTGTGTCGCTGGTGTTCCATCCGCGCAATCCCCATGTTCCGACGGTGCACATGAACGTGCGCATGCTGGTGGCCACGGGCGGCGATGGCCACAAGGTGTGCTGGTTCGGTGGCGGCATGGACCTGACGCCGTGTTACGGTTTCGAGCCGGACGCGGTGCATTTCCACCGCAGCTGCAAGGCGGCCCTGCAACCCTTCGGCGCCGAGCTGCACACCCGCTTCAAGAGCTGGTGCGACGACTACTTCTTCCTGCGCCACCGCTCGGAGCAGCGCGGTATCGGCGGCATCTTTTTCGACGACTTTTCCGAGCTCGGCTTCACGGCGAGTTTTGCCATGCTGCGTTCGGTCGGTGATGCGTTTCTTGGCGCCTACCTGCCGATCGTCGAACGCCGCATGGGTGTGGCCTACGGCGCGCGCGAGCGCGAGTTCCAGCTCTACCGGCGCGGGCGCTACGTCGAGTTCAACCTGGTCTGGGATCGCGGCACGCATTTCGGGCTGCAGTCGGGCGGTCGCACCGAATCGATCCTGTTGTCGATGCCACCGCTGGCCAGCTGGGCCTACCAGCAGGTGCCGCTGGCGGGTTCGCCCGAAGACGACCTGTACCGCAATTTCCTGGTTCGCAAGGACTGGGTTTGAGTCCGCTGGCGCCCGGCCCCCGGCGCGTGGGCATGTTCGGCGGCGCCTTCGACCCGCCCCATGCGGCACACCACGCGCTGGTCGAGGCGACCCTGCGGCAATTGCAACTGGACCGCTTGTACGTCTTTCCGACCGGCCACGCATGGCACAAGTCGCGTGTGTTGTCTCCCGCCGCACACCGCGTGGCGATGGCGCAACTGGCTTTTGCCGATCTGCCCGAGGTGGTGGTGGACGGGCGCGAAACCCTGCGCAGCGGGCCCAGTTATAGCGTCGATACGCTGCGCGAATTGCACGCCCAGCACCCCGGCGCCGAGTTGTTCCTGGTGATCGGGCAAGACCAGGCCCAGGCCCTGCCCAGCTGGCACGAGCCCGACGCGCTGGTCCAGCTTGCTATAATTTGCGTAGCTGCGCGCGCAGGAATCACGGGCATTGCGCCGGCATTCGTTGCGCCCGCCGGGCTGGAGCCGCGGTTCCGGCAACTGCAGTTTCCGGTCTTGCCGGTGAGCGCCACCCACATTCGATCCCTCGCCGCTGCCGGCCTGGCGCTAACGCCGCTGGTATGCGTCGACGTTGCGCGTTATATTGTCGACCACCATCTTTACCAATCCGCTTGATGACTACTGATACCGCCGCCAAAAAAGACACCCAGAAACTTCAGCGCGCCATCGTCGACGGGCTGGAAGA
>JANLQZ010000573.1:0-2271 GCA_031368125.1 Betaproteobacteria bacterium | reverse complement strand
TGGACTGTTTGTGCCTGGCGAGCGGCTGGGCCACTGGCCCAGCGCGCCAACGAAGCGCTGCGGCCTGGGCGCACGCGCCTTTGCTGCGACCAGGCTCGAACGCCAAGCGGGGCCGGCGTGCAGGCTCGCACCGTCACACCCAGGGCCCTTGCCGGTCAGCGACTGGCGCGACGTGGGGAGGCCGAAATCCCGGCACCACCAGCGGCAACCCGCGCCAACATGGATCCCGGCCTGCGCCAGGATGACAGCCTTGGCCGGGATGACAGCCGTGGGCGGGATGACGAACGACTGCAATGGGCGGAAGCCGCCATTTGGTGCGCGGCGCGGACTCGCGGCATGGTGCATGTCGGGCCTCGCATTCAGGATCCGCGCGACCGCCTGGAGTTGCGGCACGAGCCGCAAAGCGGCTGCATTGCTCGCGCAGCGCGCGGCCGGCGTTTGGCGTCGCTGGTCGCAGGTCTACACGGGCCAGACCTGTTGGCGCAAACCCGTTGGCGCAACTTGACCGAACCGCGCCGAATTTGCTCTAATGGGTTTCGTACTCGGCAGGAGGCCGCTGATGAAAGACTTCGCACTTGCGTCGCGCATGCTCACCCTGCGCGGCGAGTTCTACCCGACCGGATTCCTGTTCGTGATGTTGCCGACACTGGAGGACGCCAGCAAGGTGGAGCGGGCGCTGCTGGCGCGCAACATCGGTGGTGACGACGTGATGTTGCTGACGCCCGAGGTCATCCTGGATCAGGTGGTGCCGACGGCGGCCCACCACGGCGAAACGATGCCCTCCGTGGGGGCCGAAAGCGCGATCGTGCAGAAGTACCGGGCGCTGGCGCTGCAAGGCCATTGCGCGCTGATGATCCGCGCCGGTTCGGCCGAACACACACAACACGTCATGGAAGTGGTTCGCACGGTTCCTTTCTCGATCGCCGAGAAGTACCGGTTTCTCGTGATCGAAGACCTGGAGTAGCGGGCCGAACCAGCTCAGCCGGGCTGCTTGACGATTCGCAGATACGGCTTGGGCGCCTTCCAGCCGGCCGGGAACAAGGCCTTGGCGTCTTCGTCGGACACCGAGCCGGCGATGATCACGTCCTCGCCGTGTTTCCAGTTCACCGGTGTCGCCACCTTGTACTTTGCGGTCATCTGCATCGAGTCCAGCACGCGCAGTATTTCATCGAAATTGCGGCCGGTCGTCATGGGGTAGGTCATCATCAGCTTGATCTTCTTGTCCGGGCCGATGATGAAGACCGAGCGCACCGTCGCATTCGTCGCGGCAGTGCGGCCGTCCGATGTACCCGCCTCGTCCGCCGGCAGCATGTTGTAGAGCTTGGCGACGGCGAGGTCGGTGTCGCCGATCATCGGGTACTTGACTGCGGCACCTTGTGTTTCTTCGATATCGGCCGCCCACTTTTCATGGTTGTCGACCGGGTCGATGGACAACCCGATGAGTTTCGTGTTGCGTTTGGTGAATTCGGGCTCGATCCTGGCCATGTAGCCAAGCTCCGTGGTGCAGACCGGCGTGAAGTCCTTGGGATGCGAGAACAGGACGGCCCATTTGTCACCAAGCCACTGGTGGAAATCGATCGTGCCATGTGTGGTCAGTGCCGTGAAATTGGGCGCGAGATCATTGATGCGAAGCGACATGAAAAACTCCTTGTGGTTATCCGGTCGATCACGCGCCGGGACGGCAGAAATCGATCGGGAATTATTGTGGGCCGTCGCCAGCCCTTGCGTCAAGGCCCTTCCCGTCGCGCAACCGGTCCCGGTCCGCAATGGCCGTCAGGTCGTTGGTCGTCATGGCACCCGATTGCGTCGGACCGCCGGAGCCGGGCGGGCACCGGGCCGCACTCCGGTCATGCAGGCGCAAACGGGTTGCCAACCCGGTTCCGCCAGGCCGCGTACCATGTGGGCCGGATCCTCGAGCGCGCCAAACCAGGCGATCGGACGATCGGACGACCGACCCGGTTTGAACTGTTGGTCGACCTGAACACCGCCCCGGCGCCGGGCGCCAGGATCTCGTGGTCGGTGCTGCCCGCCGATGAGGTGATTGGGCCAGTCTGATCCGCGTTACCAGGAGCCGAAGCCATGAAACACTTCATGATCAAGTACCGTTTCAGCGTGGGGTCCGCCGAAGCGTGGCACCAACTCGTCGAGCAGTTCGTCGCAACGCTGGACAACGACCCGGACCTCAAAGGCAGGATCGCGTACCGCTGCATGCGCGAGACCGGGGGCGCCGGTTATTACCACCTCGCCGCCGCGCTGGACAAGGACGCCATC
>JANLQZ010000020.1:0-11039 GCA_031368125.1 Betaproteobacteria bacterium | reverse complement strand
AGCGCGTCCTTGCGCGACGGGCCGGTGGCCGCGCCGAGCTTGATCGCGTCGCGCGCGACCAGCAACTGCGCGATGCCGCGCTCGGCATCCAGGATGCTCTTGCGCTGCACCTCGGTCGGGTGGGCGGTCAGCACCGGTGACACGAAACTGCTGGCCAGCGTATCGACGATGGTGGCCGGGGTGATGCCGGCCCAGCGCAGGCGCGCCAGTGCGACGTCGATGCTGCCTTCCTGGGTGTCGCCCGCGCGTTCGTGGACGGCGCGCCGGCGGATGTGGTGCCGGTCCTCCGCCAGATTGGCCAGGTGGCTGAAATAAGTGAATGCGCGGATCACGCTGACGGTCTGGTCACCGCTCAGGCCGGACAGCAGTTTCTTCAGCGTGCGGTCGGCGTCGTGGTCAGCGTCGCGCCGGAACGCGACCGACAATTTGCGGATCTTCTCGACCAGTTCGAAGGCCTCATGGCCGTCTTGCTCACGGATCACATTGCCGAGCAGGCGACCGAGCAGCCGGATATCCTCGACCAGTGGCCGTTCGTTTTCCCGCGAGCGTCGGGGCGATTCGGTAGGTGTCGCGTTTGGCATGGTCATAGGGTCCGTTTTTCCCATGCTAGCATCGTCCCGCCCGACGCGATTGCCCTCTGATTACCAACAGGTTACGACATTGACATCGACCGTTCCCCCTCCGCTTGTGATCGCCACGCGCGCAAGTCGTCTGGCGCTGTGGCAGGCCCAACACGTCAAGCAGCGGCTCGAACAACTGGGCCACCAGGTGACGCTGCTGGGCATGACGACACGCGGTGACCAGATCCTCGACCGCTCGCTCAGCAAGGTCGGCGGCAAGGGCCTGTTCGTCAAGGAACTCGAGAACGCGCTCGAGGATGGCCGCGCCGACCTTGCAGTGCACTCGCTCAAGGACGTGCCGATGGACTTGCCCGACGGTTTCGCGCTGGCCTGCGTGATGGAGCGCGAGGACCCGCGTGATGCGCTGGTGTCCAATCACTTCGACAGCCTGGCCGGCTTGCCGCTGGGGGCGGTGGTCGGCACGTCGAGCCTGCGCCGCCTGGTCTTGCTGCGTGACCGTTTCGCCCAGCTCGGGCGCCCGGACATCCGCATCGAACCGCTGCGGGGCAACCTCGATACCCGGTTGCGCAAGCTCGACCAAGGGGCATTTGACGCGATCATATTGGCGGCGGCGGGCCTCAAACGGCTGGGGTTGGAACGGCGCATCCGCTGCGCGTTCGAGCCGTCCCAGATGCTGCCGGCTGCCGGACAGGGCGCGCTGGGAATCGAAGTCATGGCGCACCGGCAGGATCTGATGCTGGCGCTGGCGCCGCTGGCGCACCAGGCCACCTGGCTGGCCGTTGCCGCGGAGCGTGCCGTCAGCAAGGAAATGGGGGGCAGTTGCTCGATGCCGCTGGCAGCCCACGCGGTGTGGCTTGGTGACACACTGCAGCTCGACGCGGCCTGGGGGCAGTTCGACGAGGCGCTGGTCGCCGCTGCCCCACTTGCGCTGGTGCGCGCCAGCGGCGCTTTGCCGGTGGCGAGCATGGAGCAGGCGCGCGCGATTGGCCGCCGTGTGGCACAGCAACTGTGCCTGGGCGGCGCGGTGCGGGCCGGCCCGTTGGCCTGACCCGGCGCCTTGCCACCCATGCGCGTCATCGTCACCCGGCCCGAGCCCGACGCACAGGTTTGGGTCCAGGCGCTGCGGCAACACGGCATCGAAGCCATCGCGCTGCCGTTGATCAACGTGTGCCCGCTGGCCGATACCAGCAGCCTGCGGCTCGCCTGGCAACACCTGGGCGATTACGCGGCGCTGATGTTTGTCAGCCGCTCGGCCGTGGAGCATTTCTTCGCGTCGAGGCCGCCGTCCGGGCCCACGCTGGGCGCAGATGGCGCGTCGTGGACGCGGTGCTGGGCCACCGGACCCGGAACCAGCGCCGCCTTGCTGCGGCACGGGGTGGACGCGCGGCGCATCGATGCACCGGCGACCGACAGCGGCCAGTTCGATTCGGAGGCCCTGTGGCAGGTGGTGGCCCCCGCTGTCGACACCGGCACCCGCGTGCTGATCGTGCGCGGCGACGACGACGTCGCCCCGGCGGGCGACGACGGCGCCGACCCGGGTCGCGGGTACGGGCGTGACTGGTTGGCGCAGCATCTGCTGCAGGCCGGTGCGCAGGTCGAGTTCCTGGTGGCTTATCGCCGTGCTGTGCCAGAGTTCGGACCCCGCGCGCGCAACCTGGCCCGTGACGCGGCCCGCGACAGTTCGGTGTGGTTGTTTACCAGCGCGCAGGCGGTTGCCAACCTGAGCGCGGGATTGCCGCACCTGGGGTGGTCGGGTGCGCGCGCCCTGGCCACGCACGCGCGTATCGCGGCGGCAGCGAGGGCGGCGGGTTTTGGTGTTGTGTGGCAGTCACGGCCAAGCATCTCGGACGTCGTCGCGTCGATAGAATCGATCGCATGAACGCTGATCCGCCCGCCCAGACTGCGCCCAACCCTGGTGCCGGCACGAGCGACATCGGCACCACGCCGCATGCGGCATCACCGGGGTCGGCGCGGCCATCAGCCCTGGTGCTGGTTGCCCTCGTGCTGGCCCTGGTGGCGCTGGTCACCAGTGGCCTGTTATGGCAAAAACTGTCGGTGATCCGGGAGCAACTGGCGCGCCAAAGCGCCGATTCGGGCGTGCAGGCGGTCGAGGCGCGCACCCTGGCCCGTCAGGCGCAGGAGCTCGCGCGTGACACCGCCGCCCGGCTGGCGCTGTCGGAGGTCAAGCTCAGCGAAGTCGCATTGCAGCGCACCCAGCTGGAGGATCTGATCCAGAGCCTGTCGCGCTCGCGCGATGAAAACCTGGTGGTCGACATCGAGTCGGCGGTGCGCCTGGCGCAACAGCAGGCGCAGCTCACCGGCAGCGTCGAGCCGCTGGTGGCGGCGCTCAAGAGTGCCGACCAGCGCGTAACACGGGCTGCCCAGCCCCGGCTGGCGCAACTGCAGCGTGCGATCGCGCGTGACATCAGCCGGATCACTGCCACAGCGGTGTCCGACACACCGGCGTTGCTGGTTCGAATCGACGAGTTGTTGCGCATGGCGGACGACCTTCCGCTGGCCAACGCGGTGGCGGCGGTCAGCGCCACCGGTTCGCTCAGGCAACCGGATACGGAGTCGGCCCCAAGCTGGTGGCAGCGCGGGCTGCAGCTAGTGGGCGAAGAGGCCAGGAATCTGCTTCGGGTCAGCCGCATCGAGCAGCCTGAAGCGGCGTTGTTGTCGCCGGAGCAGTCGTTCTTTGTGCGTGAAAACCTCAAGCTCAAGCTGCTCAATGCGCGCCTGGGGTTGCTGGCGCGCCAGCTCGAATCCGCGCGCGCCGACTTGGCGTCCGCGTCCGGCGTGCTGAACAAATACTTTGACCCGGCTTCACGCAAGACGCAGTCCGCCGCCGGTCTGCTGCAACAGATACAGGGCCAGATGAAGACGCTCGAGCTGCCGCGTGTGGACGACACGCTGGCGACCCTGACCACGGCCGCGGCTGGCCGCTGACCGGCACGCCATCGACATGCGGATCGCTCTGTGGTTGCTGGCACTGTTCGCCATCGCGGTGGCGGCGGCACTGTTTGCCGGCAGCAATCCGGGTTCGATCACGCTGTTCTGGCCCCCCTACCGGATTGACCTGTCGCTCAATCTCGTGTTGGCGGTGCTGGTCGCGTCCTTCCTCACGCTGCACCTCGCGTTGCGGGCGCTCTCGGCATTGTTTTCGATTCCACGGGCGGCCAGGCTGTGGCGGCTGCGCCAGCGCGAACGCAGCATGCAGCAGGCGCTGCTCGATGCGTTTTCCCAGTTGGCGGCGGGCCGGTTTGTGCGCGCCCGCAGAGCGGCCGAGTCGGTGCTGGTGCAGCTGGCGGTGATCGAGTCGAGCGGTGACGGGTTGGGATACGCCGCCCGGCTGCGCGCAGTGGCGCACCTGCTCGCTGCCGAAGCCGCACATGCGTTGCGGGACCACGGTGTGCGCGAGCAGCACTACCGCACTGCGCTCGACCAGGCGTCCAAAGGCGGCTCGCATGAGACCCGCGAAGGGGTGCAGCTGCGCGCCGCCGGGTGGGCCCTGGACGATCGGGACGCCGCGCTCGCGTTGCAATTGCTCGATGAGATGGGACAAGGTGCGGCGCGCCGGACACTGGCCTTGCGCGTTCGGCTCCGGGCCGCGCGTATGGCCAGGCGCACACCGATGGCGCTGGAGACCGCGCGTTTGCTGGCGAAACACCGCGCCATGTCCGACACCGCAGCGCATGGTGTCTTGCGTGGGTTGGCGATCGAGTTGATCGAAGCGGCCCACGACCCGGCCCAGCTGCAGAAAGCCTGGGCGCAGCTGGAAGAGGGGGAACGGGCGATGCCGGATGTTGCCATCCATGCGGTCGAACGCCTGCGCACGCTGGGCGGCGACAGCGTCCTTGGCCGCCAGTGGCTGTTGCCGGTTTGGGAAACGATGGTGAGTCGCCCGGGCGCGCTCAGCCAGCAGCAAAGCGTGGAACTGGTGCGTGCGCTGGAACGCGGATTCTCCGACAGCTCGGGAGCACCCGACGCAGCCTGGCTGGCGCGCATCGAGTCAGCGCAAATGGGCAACCCGGGAGACGCATTGCTCCAGTACCTGGCCGGTGTAACCTGCATGCGGCTGCAGCTCTGGGGCAAGGCGCGCCAGTTGCTCACGCAGTCGCTGGCGCGTTTGCAGGACGTTGCGCTGCGTCGGGACGCATGGCGACTGCTGGCCGAGCTGGCACAGCAACACGGCGATGCCGGCGCTGCCACGCAGGCCTGGCGCAACGCGGCGCAGGCCTGAGCTGTGCAGGCCCGCCCCGGGTGCGCCCGGGCCGCCCTAGCTGACGGTTTCTTCGAACGGCAGGCGCAGGTCGCGCAAATCGCGTTTGGTCTCGACCAGCACCAGGGGACCCTGGTCGATCGCCACTGAAGCCGGGCGTTCGCGCGGCACATGGATCGCCTTCGGCTGCGCGGCCATCGCGGCCTGTGCGGCGTTGATTTTGTCCGCGTCCGAGTTCACCCAGCTCAGTCCGGAGTTCCCAGCCACCTGGGCCAGTTCGTCGATCGGCAGTACAAAGGCCTGGACTTTGGGCAGGCCCTGCTGTGTTGCCCCGGTGAACGGCGCCGGGGCGCTGGCCAGAGCAGCCCGTGCCATTTGTGGCTCGGCTTGCGGCCGCACGTCAGGCTGGGCAGCGGGAGCGGCAAAACCCTCGAGCGCCTGCTGTGGGTCGCGTGTTGGGCGTTGTGCCTGCTGGCGATCGTCGCTCTGGTCGTTGCCGCCGCGGTCGCCGCGTGGTCCGCGCTCGCGCCCATAACGGTCACGCGAGCGCTTTTCACGCCCATCCGTGCCGTCGGTGCGGGCGCCGGACTGGTCAGCCATCCCAGTGGCTATCGCGCTCCCGCTGTCGGCACCATCTGCTCGCGGCGCCAAGGCCGCCTCGCCCGGCGCCATCGGCATATCGGGTCCGCTGGCCTGGGCATCGGTTGCCATCGGCTGCACCTGCTCAGGCCGTTCCTGGCGCGGCCGGCGGTCGGGTCGGCGCTCGTTGCGGCCGTCACGGCCTTCCCGAACTTCACGGTCCTCGCGTGCTGCGTTGCCGCCCTGGCCACGCCCATCGGGCTCGGCCTCGGCGCGTTCCGGACGAGCGGCACGTTCGCCGTCGGGACGCTCGGCGCGGTCGCCCCGTTCGCCACCTCGGCCACCACGCCCGCCACGCTCACCACGCTCGCCGCCGCGCGCCGGGCGCTCCGTGCGTTGCTCGGGCCGCGACGGATCACCGGCTGGCGAGCCGGCCAGGGCCTGGGCCCCGACCGCGTTGTTTTCCATGCCGGGCGCCGATGCGTTGGCGTCCATGCGTTCACGCTGCGGTTGCGGCGGGCGCTCCCCGCGCTCACCACTGCCGCCGCGCCCACCGCGGCCACCGCGGCCGCCGCGCCCCCGTCCCTCGCCGCGACCACCTTCACGTCCCTCAGGTCGCGCGCCGTCGCGTGCTTCCGAGCGCTGTGGGTCGCGCGCCGGTCGGCTGTCCGCCTTTTCGACAGCGTCCGTTCGCACAGCCGTTTTGGGAGCTGCCGGCGCGGCGGCAGGAGCGCCAAAAAGGTTCTTGAGCCAGCCGACGAAGCCTTTTTCTGCGGCAGCGGCCACGGGTGGCGCCGCCACCGGGGCCGGTTTGGCCGGCGCCGGGCGAACCGGCGCCGCAACGGGTTGAATCGCTTGGGGTCTTGGTGCGGCCGCCGGTGCCGGGGCATCGGGCAACACCCCCTTGATGATCGGGGTCTGCCGGTTGGTTGGCTCCTGCGAGCGCCGCGTCACCGATGTGGCGTCTTCCATCTCGTCTGCCATCTTGTAACTGGCTTCGATGTTGTCCAGGCGCGGATCGTCGTGTTTGAGGCGCTCGAGCTTGTAGTTCGGGGTTTCCAGCGTCTTGTTGGGAACCATCAGCACGTTGATGCGCTGCTTGAGTTCGATCTTCGCAATCTCGGTGCGTTTTTCGTTGAGCAGGAAGGAAGCGACGTCCACCGGTACCTGGCACAGGACCGAGGCCGTGTTGTCCTTGAGCGACTCTTCCTGGATGATGCGCAGGATCTGCAGTGCCGAGCTCTCGGTGTCCCGGATATGGCCTGAACCGCCACAGCGCGGACAGGGAATGGACGCGCCCTCGCTGAGCGCCGGGCGTAGCCGCTGGCGGCTCATCTCCATCAGGCCGAACTTGCTGATCGAGCCAAATTGCACCCGCGCGCGGTCTTGCCGCAGGGCGTCGCGCAGGCGGTTCTCGACATCGCGCCGGTTGCGGCTTTCCTCCATGTCGATGAAGTCGATCACGATCAGGCCACCCAGGTCCCGCAGGCGCATCTGGCGCGCCACTTCGTCGGCGGCTTCCAGGTTGGTCCGCGTCGCAGTCTCTTCGATGTCGCCGCCACGGATGGCGCGTGCCGAGTTGACATCCACCGACACCAGCGCTTCAGTGTGGTCGATCACGATCGCCCCGCCGCTGGGCAACTGCACCGTGCGCGCATAGGCCGATTCGATCTGGTGTTCGATCTGGAAACGCGAGAACAGCGGCGCGTCGTCGCGGTACCGCTTGACCCGTGCCGCGTGTTCGGGCATCACGTGGGCCATGAACTGTTGCGCCTGGTCGTACACGTCGTCGGTGTCGATCAGGATGTCGCCGATATCGTGGTTGAAGTAGTCGCGGATCGCGCGGATCACGAGCGAGGATTCCTGGTAGATCAGGTAGGCGCCTTTGCCGCCTTTGGCGGCGCCGTCGATCGCATTCCAGAGCTTGAGCAGGTAGTTCAAATCCCATTGGAGCTCCGGCGCGCTGCGGCCGATGCCGGCGGTGCGGGCGATGATGCTCATGCCGTTGGGGTACTCGAGCTGGTCCAGCGCCTCCTTGAGCTCGGCCCGGTCGTCGCCTTCGATGCGCCGTGACACGCCGCCACCGCGTGGGTTGTTGGGCATCAGCACGACATAACGACCCGCCAGCGAAACAAAAGTCGTGAGTGCGGCGCCCTTGTTGCCACGTTCCTCCTTTTCGACCTGCACCAGCAGTTCCTGGCCTTCGCGGATCGCATCCTGAATCCGCGCCTGGTTGGCTTGCACGCCCTGCGCGAAATAGGTGCGCGAAATTTCCTTGAATGGAAGGAAGCCGTGGCGGTCCTCGCCGTAGTCGACGAAACACGCCTCCAGCGAAGGCTCGACGCGGGTTACCACCGCCTTGTAAATGTTGCCCTTGCGCTGTTCGCGGCCTTCAATTTCAATTTCGTAGTCGAGCAGTTTTTGCCCATCCACAATCGCCAGCCGGCGTTCTTCAGCCTGGGTGGCGTTGATCAGCATCCGTTTCATGGGTATCGTTCCTTTTCCTGCACGGAGCGCGGCCGGCGCGGCGCAACAGCCGCAACAGACGCGCTCCTGGTCTTGCGACCAATCACATGCTCATGACGAGCAAACGATGCCTGAGCGAGCGGTTCGATTCGATGGGAATTGCCAGGGGCCGGCGACTCAAATGGTGAGTCGTGGCGTTGGCACGGGGACGCGGGCGAGGGGATGCTGCTGTGAGCAGACGCCAAGCAACTGGGCGCCGCTGGCCCTCGCTGCGGGCGCCAACGACCGATCCATGCCCAAAAACAGCGCAAGAAGGCGCCGCAGGCAGGTAAAAATCAGGCCCATCAACACAAACATTTCGCTCAAATCCATCTGCCAGCTGGCGGCTGACAGATCTTGGTATTCCATATCGTTGATTCAAATCGCCGGCGTACCCGCCCGCCACGTCGACCATCGCAAGCAATTGGCTTGCGATCTGTCTTCGTGGCAATCTGGTGGCATCGACCTTCCAGCGAGGCCCAAGAGTTGACGGTGGACTAAACTCCAGACAAATCAACCACTTGCAACGCGTCGCTAGTGAAACACATTATAGGGGCCAATCCACCAGCCGAACGCGCCGAAGTCAAAACCGTGCTGGTCGACGAGGAGGACGCCGGGCAGCGGCTCGACAACTTTCTGGTGCGCCTTCTCAAGGGCGTCCCCAAGACCCATGTGTACCGGATTATCCGCAGCGGCGAAGTCCGGATCAACAAGGGGCGCGGGACGGTTGACCGTCGGGTGGAGGCGGGTGATCTGATCCGGCTGCCGCCGGTTCGAACTTCCCAGCGCGCGAAGGCCAAGGCGCAGGCGATGGCGGATGGCGCCGCAGGCGGCAGTTGCGGTACTTCGGAACGCGCGGCGCCGGGGCGCGAGTTTCCGGTGTTGTACGAGGATGACTTCCTGCTCGCCATCGACAAGCCGGCGGGCGTTGCAGTGCACGGGGGATCGGGCGTCAGTTTCGGCGTCATCGAGCAACTGCGCATGGCGCGGCCCGACGCCAGGTTCCTGGAACTGGTGCACCGGCTCGATCGGGAAACCAGTGGCATCTTGCTGGTCGCGAAAAAGCGCAGCGCCCTGAAACGCCTGCAGGACCAGTTTCGGGAGCGGGAAACCGGCAAGACCTATCTGGCGCTGGTAGTGGGAAAGTGGCCGGCCAGCCTCAAGGTGTTGGACCGGCCGCTGCACAAGTTCCTGCTGCCGGACGGCGAGCGGCGCGTGAAGGTCGTCGCCAAAGACCATCCGGACGCGATGGCGTCGATGACGCTGGTAAAAACGGTGCGGTCGGGCGAGGGCTTCACGCTGCTGGAGGTGACCATCAAGACCGGGCGAACGCACCAGATACGGGTCCATCTCGCCGCCGAGGGCAGGCCCATCGCAGGAGACGAAAAGTACGGGGATTTTGCGTTGAACAAGGCCCTGCAACGGCCGGGCGCACCGGTCCCGTTGCGGCGGATGTTCTTGCACGCATGGCGGTTACAGTTCAGCCACCCTGTCAGTGGTGAGCGAATGCAGTTTCTGGCGGACATGCCCCCAGACCTTAGGCGATTTCTCGATCATGCTGCCCCTGAACCATCCTGACACGCCGCCGGAACCCGCGCTGTTTCACCGCCCGGACCGGAAATTCGACCTGATCGCGTTCGACTGGGACGGTACGCTTTTCGATTCCACTGCCATCATCACCCGCTGCATCCAGGCTGCGGTGCGCGACGTGGGTGGAACCGTGCCGACCGACCAGGCTGCGTCGCATGTGATTGGCATGGGATTGATGCAGGCGCTGGCGCATGCGGCGCCTGATGTGCCAAAGGAAAGATACGCCGAACTGGGTGAGCGCTACCGCCACCACTACATGGCGCAACAGGATGACATCAGCCTGTTCGGCGGCGTCTTGCCAATGCTGGCTGAACTGAAATCACGCCGGCATTGGCTGGCGGTGGCGACCGGCAAGAGCCGCCAGGGACTCGATGCGGCGCTGTGCGCGGTCGAGTTGCAAGGGGTCTTCGACGCCTCACGCACGGCCGACGAGACTGCCGGCAAGCCGCATCCGCGCATGCTGCTCGAACTGATGCACGAATTCAGCCTGGAGCCATCCCGTGTGTTGATGATCGGCGACACCACCCATGACCTGCAGATGGCGGCCAACGCCGGATGCGCCAGCGTTGGCGTCAGCTACGGCGCCCACCATCCGGCGGCGTTTGAGGTGCTGGAGCCGCTGTTCGTGGCGCATTCAGTGGCCGAACTCCGTGCCTGGCTGCTGCGCAGCGCCTGACCGGGCGCCATGTCGAAGTCGATTCCGCTATGCAATTCGGCCGCGCTCGCGGATGGCGGCGCGGCTGTGCCGTTTGACGTGGTCTACCAGGGGCAGACCTGTCGTGCGTTCGTGGTTCGATATGACGGTCAGGCCTATGCCTACCTGAATCGTTGCAGCCACGTGCCGATGGAAATGGACTATCAGCCGGACCGCTTCTTCGATTCCACCGGTCACTGGCTGATCTGTGCGACCCATGGCGCCATGTACCACCCGCAGACCGGTGCCTGTCTCGGTGGGCCGTGCCGGGGCGGGCTGGTCAAGATCGGGCTCGACGAGGCCAATGGCGTCGTGCGCTGGCATACTGCCCACAACCTGAAACCCGTTGAGTTTTGAAATGACCGACCCCAAAGAGCAAACAAATCCGGATCACACACCGCCTGCCACGCCGCCGGCCGCGGCACCTGAGACCGCGGCGGCGGCGTTGCCCGTCGGCCCCGCCGAGTCGTCGAGCGGCGGCGGGAATGCGGTCGGCAATGCGGGCTGGGAGCGGGTGGCGCTGGAGAAGCTGGCATTTGCCGCCCTCGAGGAGCAGCGTACCGCCAGACGCTGGCGCACATTTGTGCGGATGGCATGGCTGCTGTTCCTGGTCGTGTTGGCGTGGATTGCGGTACACCGCGCCGGCCCTTCGACCGATATTTCGGCGCCACACACGGCGATGGTCGAGATCAGGGGGGAGATCGCATCTGGTGGTGGGGCAAGCGCCGACGTCGTAACCACCGCCGTACGTGCGGCTTTCGAGGACGAAGGCGCACTGGCTGTCGTGTTGCTGATCGATTCACCGGGTGGCAGCCCGGTGCAAGCCGGCATCATCAACGACGAACTGCGACGGCTCAAGGCCAAACACAAC
>JANLQZ010000554.1:0-5340 GCA_031368125.1 Betaproteobacteria bacterium | reverse complement strand
GGGCTGGTTCTCCAGCCGGCTGCGGATCGCCGCCTTGTACAGGATCCGGTCCGCCTGCGCCCGGGTGGCCCGCACCGCCGGGCCCTTGCTCGAATTCAGGATCCGGAACTGGATGCCGCCTTCGTCGGTCGCCCCCGCCATCGCCCCACCCATCGCGTCCACCTCCTTGACCAGATGGCCCTTGCCGATCCCGCCGATGGACGGGTTGCAGCTCATTTGTCCCAGGGTTTCGATGTTGTGCGTCAGCAGCAGCGTCTTGCTTCCCATGCGGGCCGCGGCAAGCGCAGCTTCGGTTCCGGCATGGCCGCCACCGACAACGATCACGTCAAAAACCTGCGGATACAACATGGTGCGGCGGAGCACGCGGGCCGGCAGGAACTGCGGGCGCACGCCACTCGGTGTAGGGAAGGCCCGATTTTAACGGCGGTGCCAAAAATTGCCGACAATCCGGGGCATGAAACTCCTGGTCTTTGCGGGCAGCACCCGCCAGCATTCGTTCAACCGGCAACTCGCCGCCATCGCCGCCGCCCTGGCGCGCGACGCCGGCGCCGAGGTCAGCCACCTTGAACTGGCGGACTTCGACATTCCCCTGTACAACGCCGACTTCGAGGCACGCGGCACGCCACACGATGTGATCCGGCTCAAGCGGCTGATGTTCGAACATCCGGCCTGGATCATCTGCTCGCCCGAATACAACGGCAGCTACACCGCGCTGCTCAAGAACACGATCGACTGGGCGTCGAGCCCGGTCAAGGACGACCCCGAATGGTCCAGTGGTACCAAGCCGTTTCGCGGCAAGGTGGTGGGCCTGTTGAGCGCCTCCCCTGGCGCATACGGCGGCCTGCGTTCGCTCAGCCACCTGAATCCGCTATTGCTGAATTTGCAGTGCTGGATCGCACCCCAGCAGTTTGCGCTGGCCAATGCGCGCCAGGTGTTCGGCCCCGACGGCGCGCCACAACGCGAGCTCGCGCGCAAGAGTGTCCAGGCGGTGGTCGACCAGGTGTTGTGGGCGGGCGAGCGGCTGGAATGAACTGCCGCCCGGGTTGTGGCGCATGTTGTATCGCCCCCTCGATCAGCTCGGCCATCCCGGGCATGCCGCATGGCAAGCCGGCCGGGACACGCTGCGTCCAACTCGACGACGCCAACGGCTGCCGGATTTTTGGCCTGCCGACGCGGCCGGCCGTGTGCAACCAGCTTGCTCCTGCGCAGGAGATGTGCGGTACCTGCGCCGCTCACGCATTCGCATGGTTGACGCGACTCGAGCACGCGACGCGGCCAGCGGGGCAACGGCCGGGCTGTCAAATGCATGACAGCGTCTTGCCCCAGGTCGGCATACCCTTGGCCGAAGGCGCCGGGCCCGGGGCCAGCCCACGGAACACATGAATGCGTGCGCTGACTTACGCTGAAAGCGCGTCTGTTCCTTGAAGTGCCCAACCATGCTCGACCCGATTGGCACACACCCCGAAAACACACCCAGGAGCCCCCATGCATATCCCCTCCCTGAAGGAAGTCGTCAGCGCCGAAGAATGGCAGTTGCGCGTCGACCTGGCCGCCGGTTACCGGCTGGTGGCCGCCTACGGCATGAGCGACCTCGTGTACACCCATATCAGCGCCCGTATCCCGGGGCCGGAGCACCACTTTCTGATCAACCCCTACGGCATGATGTTCGACGAAATCACGGCCAGCAGCCTGGTCAAGGTCGACCGGTCCTGCAACAAGCTCAGCGAATCGGCATTCCCGGTCAATCCGGCAGGCTTCACAATCCACAGCGCCATCCACCAGGCGCGCGAAAACGCCGGCTGCGTGCTGCATACCCATACCCGGGCCGGCATCGCCGTCAGCGCACAAAAGTGCGGCGTATTGCCGATCAGCCAGCAGTCCACCTTTGTGTTGTCCTCTCTGGCCTACCACGACTATGAGGGTGTTGCCCTGCGGGAAGAGGAAAAACCGCGGCTCCAGGCCGACCTGGGATCGTGCAACTTCCTGATGCTGCGCAACCACGGCCTGCTGACCGTGGGCCGGACCGTCGCCGACGCCTTCATGTCGATGTACACCTTCGAGAACACCTGCCGCATCCAGGTCGATGCGCTGGCGGGCGGCCAGGAGCTGACCATGGTGGATCCCCAGATCCTGCAGGGCATGTCCGAGGTGGCCCGAACAGTGACGGTCGGCATGGGTTCGGGCCTTGCCTGGCCTGCCCTGCTGCGCAAACTGGACCGGATCGACCCGGGTTATGCCTCCTGAGTGCCCGTGACTGCCCTGGCGCGGGCACATGGATTGCGTTCGATCGGCAAGATCCGTTCGGGCGGCGCTTGGCCTGCCCTGAGCGTGCCGAAGGGTCGAAGCCACTCGGCCCTTCGATCGTTCGGCAGGCTCAGGACTGGCCAAGCTCAGGGTGAACAGTTCATTGCTTTGAACGCAAGAGCGCCTCACGCCCCAAGCCGGCGGCACCTGCGGCGCATGTTGGGCAGCCCTGCAGCAACCGGCCGCGTTGGTGTGGGGACGGCCTCCTATTTCCCGAACAGCCCCTTGAGCTTGTCGCCGATCTTGTCGCCCATCGACGCACCCGCCCCGGTGCCGACACCGGGCATCAGCAGCGTACCGACCGCCGCGCCGACGATTGCGCCGCGGGTCAGGGTCAGTTCGGGAGCATCGACCGTGCCCCCGACCAGCAGCGGCACCCCTATAGCGTCCCCGACGGCGGACGCACCGAGGTTGACGTTGACGCGGCCGTTCAGCGCGCGGCTCGGCGACAGCGTGACGTTGCCGGTCGCGCTCAGCACACCCGAACTTGCAACAAGGTTGCTGAACGTCACCCCGCGGCCCCTGGTGTTGACCTGTCCGGCCAGCGCGTCGAGCCGGGTCTCGCCGCCGCGGCTCAGCCCCACGGTCTTGACGGCTCGCGCCAGGTCGACACCATGCACCACTGCGTTGCGGACCGTGAAACGGCTCTGGGTCTGCAATGCGTCCAGCAGCGCGCCGGGTCCGGGCGCGCGGGCGCTGAGCGTGGTTGCGGCATCCAGCCGGCCGGTCAATTTCGTGCGGGCGAGGCTGCCAAGCTCCACACCCGCGGTGTCGAACTGCCCCTTGAGCGACCACTCCGTGCCCGGCGCGGGCGACCGGTCCAGCGCGAACGCGCCCTTGATCGTTCCGCCGCCATGCTCGACGTTCACCTCGTAGCCGCCGAGCTTGCGCTCCAGCCGTCCCTGCGCGCCCTGGAACTGGCCGGCCAGCAGCTTGAACGTCAGCACCTCGGGCTGCCCGTCCGGGCGCAGCCGTGCATCGGCGTCGACCGTAGTGGCCTCGCCGGCGGCGTTGCGCCAGGTCACACCATCGAGCACCAGGCGCTGCGGCACGACGCCGGTGGCCGCACCGTCGGACGCGGCAGGCTGGCTGCTACTCGCAGTCGCCGATGCCTTCGCCTCCTTCTCGCGCCTCGCCAACAGGTCGTCCACCCCGGTCTGCGGCAGATCGGCCCCCCGCACCAGCAGCGTCGCCAGTTCCAGCCGCCCAGCCAGCAGGCCGGCCACTGCGGGGCGCGCCTCCAGCCGTGCAATGGTCAGGTGCGGCCGGGTCTGCACGTCGACCTCGACCAGCGCCAGCGCCGGAACCGGCCACCAGTCCACTTCCAAGCGCCCCAACTTCAACTCGACGCCGAGCGCAAAACTGGCCCGGGACGCCACCCGGGTCCTGAAATCATCGCTACCGACCCAGTGCTGCACGGCCCACAGGCCCCCGGCCAACAACCCGATGACCAGCACCAAGGCCAGCGCCAGCCAGCGGCCCAGTCGGCTCATCTGGCCGCCTGCGTATTGGCGCCGTCGGCCGGCCAGCGATCCGGTTGCGGCGTCGCCTGCTGCGTGGTGGGGAACGGTCTTGCAACGCCAGCGCGACGGCCCGCGTACAACCCCGGCGGCACCGTGCTGGTGTTGGCGGCTTGGTGAATTCCCGGTCGCGCGGCCCACACCGCCAGGCTGGTCTGCGACTGCGCGTTTGGCATCTGGCACCCCCTTTCCGGCGGTCAGTCTAGCGCAGCCGGCAGGCACCGTAGTGGGCCATGCGACGCGCGCAACGGAATTCAGTCCTGCGACGGCAGGGAGGCGCTCAAAACGCTACCATTGCCGCGACCGCACGACGTGCGGCCATCCTTTCTACACCTTTGAGATCACACAGCATGAAACTCTTCTACTCCCCCGGCGCGTGTTCACTCTCCCCCCACATTGCCCTGAAGGAATCGGGCCTGGCATTCGAAGCCGTTGCCGCCCCGACCAAGACCCACCAGCTCGCCGACGGCACCGACTACTACACCATCAACCCGCTTGGCTACGTACCACTGCTGGTACTCGACGACGGCACCAAGCTGCGCGAAGGCCCGGCGATCGTGCAATATATCGCCGACCAGGTACCCGCCAAGAACCTGGCGCCAGCCAATGGCACACTGGCGCGTTACCAGTTGCAGTCCTGGCTGACGTTCGTCGGGATGGAACTGCACGCGAAATTCGGTCCGCTGTTCAACCCTGACACCCCCGACGCTGTCAAAGCCTCCAACAAGGAGCGCCTGGCCGGGCGGCTGAAGTGGGTCGACGGCGAACTGGCCGGCAAGCAATACCTGATGGGCGACACCTACACGGTTGCCGACGGTTATCTGTTCACGGTCAGCAACTGGGCGCAGTACGTCGGCATCGACCTGGCGGGTTATCCCAACCTGGTCGCCTACCGCGCCCGCGTTGGCGCGCGTCCGGCGGTCATCGAAGCGATGAAGGCCGAGGGCCTGATCAAGTAGTCCAGGGTTCCGCACCGAGTTCCGCGCCCGGCGAGGAAGCCTCCTTGCGGTGGCTTGCGCGGTGGGTACGGACTCTGTTGCGTGTCGCCCCGCGCATGGCCTGTCACCAGGGTGACGCGTCATGCGCTTGCGTTTTGTTCCTCCAGTCCCGACATCTCCACCATGACCCATCTTTTCGACCCCGTGCAGGCCGGCAGCCTGCTTCTCGCCAACCGCATCGTGATGGCGCCACTTACGCGCAACCGGGCTCCGGGAGCGGTTCCCACGCCGCTGATGGTGACCTATTACACCCAGCGCGCCAGTGCCGGGCTGATCGTCACCGAAGCCACTGCCATCAGCCACCAGGGCCAGGGCTACGTGGACGTGCCGGGCCTTTGGAGCGACGAGCAGGTAAGGGCATGGAAGGCCGTCACCGATTCGGTCCACGCCGCGGGTGGAAAGATCGTGGTCCAGTTATGGCATGTCGGACGCGTCTCGCACGTCGAGCTGCAACCCGGTGGCCAGGCGCCGGTGGCGCCGTCCGCCATCGTCGCCAAGACCAAGACCCTGCTGATCCG